>CAIYHK010000318.1 GCA_903925985.1 uncultured Actinomycetes bacterium | reverse complement strand
TCAGGCGGCACTGCCTCCACTTTCCAGGTGGTTGGATATCCTTGCCCTTGGTCGCAAAAGTCGGTCCGTCGCAGTCAGGTATCGAAATGTCAAGTGACAACCAGCGACAATACAAACTGATCGCATTCAAGGGTCACCGTCACAAGACCCTTGCCTCGCTAGCTGGCATCGCAGTTGTGATTGCGCTTTTCTCTCTCTTTATTCGTGCTTGCACCGAAACTGACAGCAACGACTATTGCGTTGTAGGCCCCACAGGAGAGACGGGGGCATGTGGTCCAAGTGCTTATGAAGTGTGGCTGGCTCTCGGGAATGAGGGCACAGAGGACGACTTCATCGCATCACTAACTGGCCCTAAGGGTGCAGCTGGCACCAGTGCATATGAAACTTGGTTGCTGCTTGGTAACTCAGGCAGCGAAGCGGTCTTCATCGAATCACTTCGCGGACCAACAGGTTCGGTTGGTGCCGATGGAGTTGACGAGTTGAGTGCATATGAACTGTGGCTCTCGCTAGGGAACACAGGCACTGAGGAAGATTTCATCGAGTCACTTCGCGGACCAACAGGTGGCGCAGGTGTTGATGGCAGCGACGGCGTTGACGGAGTTGATGGCAGCGACGGACTAAGTGCGTACGAAGTCTGGTTGGTAGCGGGCAACACCGGGACAATTGGGGATTTTCTACTGTCTCTTGTCGGACCATCGGGTGTAACTGGTGCAGCCGGATTGAGCGCGTACCAAATATGGCTTGATCTCGGCAACGAGGGAACACCAATCGATTTCATTGAATCCCTGCGTGGACCATCAGGCAGCGACGGTCAAAATGGCATCAATGGATTGAGCGCATATGAAGTTTGGCAATCATTAGGCAACACGGGAACGATGCAAGACTTCATCAATTCACTGATTGGGCCACAAGGAATCCAGGGCGAGCCAGGACCACAGGGTCCCGCTGGCACCAGTGGGTTGGGTGCATCAGCGTCATTTTGGGACACGACGCAGCAAGGTGATGATGGGCCAGGTGGATATCTCGCAAATGTCGCTTATCCGATGCTCTTCAATTCGGCGGACAGCGCCAACAATGTCAGCATCACAATGACATCGGGCTCCCGCATTACCTTCACTTTGCCGGGCGTCTACAACATTGCATTCTCTGCACAAATCTCTCGCAGCCAAGGTGGCTTGGAGAATGAAGTCAGTATCTGGCTGCGCAAGAACGGCGTCGATGTACCTGAGACGGCAACTGATGTCTCTCTATTTTCAAATGGTTCGCGCCTAGTAGCCGCATGGAACTTTTTTGCACCAGTTACCTGCAACGGAACCTGTGATTACTATCAACTTGTTTGGTCGTCAGACAGCGACAACACTGCACTTTTATACGATCCCCCACGTGATGCACCGCTGAGACCTGCAGTGCCGTCGGTAATCCTCACCGTTAATCAGGTGAAGTAGTGCAACTCAGTTTTTGCCGATCTTGCGGAAATCCCAACTAGAAGTTTTCTCGGCAACCACTTTCAGCCAAGCATGGCGACCGTCATGGTGCATCTGGTCCGAACCGGTGTATTTGCGCGCGAAGATCTTCTCTGGTGTCTCAAGCTCAGGATTTGGTTCTCCAGTTCGTGGAACCTCACCCACAACTTCTACATGGCCCTTGATCTCAACACCGTGTAGTTCCAAAAAGTCGACACCACCATCAACCACGATTGCAACACGTGGATCACGCATCAAGTCGGTCCAGCGTTGGCTGTTCACAATTGATGTGAGCCACATCGTTGATCCATCCCAGGCAAACCAAAGTGGAGTGACATGAGGGCCATCGTGTGAAACGGTGCCTACACGACAAATTCGCTCAGTCTCTAGGTATGTGTTGAGTTCCTCGGGTGTCATCGCAATGCGCTTGCCGCGTTTTTGTTCCTTGCTCATTTCAATCCTTCCGAAGAATCATCGTGCTAGCTGGTACTCCACCACCGGTAGAGATTACTGCGGCTTTCGCATCTTCGATTTGACGTTCACCAGCGTCACCACGAAGTTGGATTACGGCTTCTCGCACAAATCCAAAACCGTGCGTACGGCCAGCCGAGATTTGTCCACCGTGTGGGTTCAAAGGCAAGAGACCATCACGAGCGATGTTGTGGCCACCATCGAGAAAGTCCTTCGCCTCGCCATGGCCGCAGAACCCGAGTGACTCAAGCCATGACAAACAATTGAACGAAAAACCGTCGTACAGAAGTGCGACATCAATGTCCTTTTGTTTGAGATCGGTGCGGCTCCAAAGATGCGCAGACGGGCCAGCGAGCATCGGCTCATGATCAAGGATGCCTTGATCCCAAGACACAATCTCAGTGATCTGTGTGCCAACTGCTTCAACACGAATTGGCTTGCACTTGAGATCGCCAACCGTGTCTGCTGCGGACACAATTACAGCAACCGCACCATCACATGGCACGTCACAGTCATACAAACCGAACGGGGTCGTGATCATTCGGGCGTTCAAATAATCGTCCATCGTGAGCGGATCGCGATAAATCGCCGCTGGGTTGAT
>CAIYHK010000317.1 GCA_903925985.1 uncultured Actinomycetes bacterium | reverse complement strand
CCGCGGTAGCCGATTGTGTCGATTGCGCGGCCTTCCATCTTGCCGCCATCATCTTGTTTGAATTCGAATCCATGGCCATCACCGCGTGGTTTAGGAACTATGAAAAGACTCAAACCTCGATGACCAAGTGAGCGATCCGCTTCGGTGCGGGCCAGCAACATGAGTACATCGGCGCGTGCCCCAAAGGTGCACCAGGTCTTCACGCCGTTTATGACATAGCCGTCTTCACCCTTTGAATTCTTCCCAGGAGTCGCTGTGACTTTGATGTTGGCTACGTCGCTTCCATAGTCAGGCTCGGTAACTGCTACCGCTGCTAACACTTCCGCGGTTGCAAGCTTCGACAACCAGAAATGTTTCTGCTCCTCGGTGCCACCTTTCATCAATGCGCGAGCAAGGATTTCTGGGCGGGTGATCAGCGAGCCACCGATTCCCAAAGATCCACGTGAGAGTTCCTCGGTTGCGATCACGTTGCCCAGGTATTCGCCGTCGCCACCTTCGCTGTAACCGCCGTACTCAACGGGTATGGAAAGACCAAACGCACCCATTTCGGCGAGTCCTGAGATGATCTGTTCGGGAACATCGTCGTTGTTTCGGTGTACGTGTTCGGCATGCTGGGCAAGCACGTTGTTTGCATAGGCCCGAAAAGCATCCTGCACCATTTCGAATTCTGAATCGAGATGACGCGGTCCTGGATGATCGGCGAGCGAGGCAAGAAAGTCGGGATCTCTGTACTTGGTTATGAAGTTGTGACCCTTGGAAAGCACAGATGGATCTACTCCCCAAATCTGCTCACGGCCAATCAACTTGCTAACAAGATCGTGCACCACATCGGCGACGAATGCGCATGTGATCTTTGATTCAATTTCACCTTTGTTGCCGTAGTCAAGCATTGCGCGCGCAGTTGCTACCGCCGATGCGATATGGGCGAGGTCATAAGCAAGGACTTGGCTGGCGTCGGGCCCACCCGATGCTTTGAGACTTGCGATGCCAGCCTCAACGCAAGATGATGCGGCTTCAACGATTTCGGTGGCTGTCACGAGGTCACTTAGGGCAGAGGAGGGCATGAGAAAAGGCTAGCCGTGGCTATTTAAATGACCACTCGCCACCCCAATGAGCGCCATTGCCTAGAGTGGCAAACAGGCGACTTATGTCAGAGCAAACCACATCCGACGGCGAAAAGCCGCCTCAGCGCGAGGGTTCACGGATCCTGAAGCGCGCCGCCAAGACCTTCATCACCCTCGCCCTCATCTGGTTCTTCGTGATTCCGTTGATTCCCGGATTCCGAGATGCCATTGACCGTCTCACAGATGTCGCCCCTGGGTACCTGATTTGTGGACTTGGACTTCAGATTTCCGCGCTGTTTTCCTACTCGATGCTTACTCGCGCAGCCCTGACCGAGGAAGGACACAAGTTTCCGATATTCCGCCTCTTTCGAATCCAGTTGAGTACCCGCGCGTTAGGAAGTGTGATGCCTGTGGGCAACGCTGCCTCATCAGCTCTCGGCTATCGGCTGTTGACACTTTCTGGGGTGAGCGGGCCTGATGCTGGATTTGCACTGGCAACCGCCGGAGTCGGTTCTGCGGTTGTTTTGAACATCATGCTTTGGATCGCTTTGATTGTTTCGATTCCTCTGCGCGGTGTAAACGCTGGTTATGGACTCGCAGCATTGGTCGGCGTCATATTGATGCTGGTCGCAGCACTCCTTGTTTTTGGATTGATGGAAGGCCAGGGACGCGCTGAACGGGCGGTGCGCGCTATTGCCAAAAACCTACGCTTCAATCCGGATCGTGCAGCCGAAGTTCTAAACCACCTCGGTTCACGATTGGAGTCTCTGGCAAAGAATCGACATCTCATGAGACGTGTTGTTTTCTGGGCAGCACTCAACTGGTTACTTGATGCAGCTTCACTTTGGGTGTTCTTGCGCGCCTTTGGTGGTTCGATTGCGTTCGACGGTTTGTTGGTTGCATTTGGACTCGCCAACATCATTGCGGTTGTGCCTATTACGCCTGGGGGTCTTGGAATCGTTGAAGGTTTGTACATCCCGACACTTGTCGGATTTGGTCTTACGAAAAGCACCGCCACAGTTGGTGTCTACCTCTACCGAATCGCCCAATACTTCATGCCGATTGCGATTGGTGGCCTTGCCTATCTCTCTTTGCGGATGGGACCACTGTCGATTGCTCGCCATACGCGGCTTTCGAAGCTTCGAGATGTGGCAATTGAAGAAGCCGAACGCCGGCAGAGTCGAGTGGACTGGATTGAAACCTACGCACCGCGTGACATAACAAGCGAAGTTTCTAAGTTCGATCGACCCGGTTGAGGAACTAGATTTGGCTCATGACCACTCATGAGCGACCATTTGGCCGATGCCTCGAAGATTTCACCGTTGGTGACGTTTACAAACACTGGCCCGGCAAAACGATCACAGAGTACGACGATCATCTGTTTTGCATGATCACCATGAATCATCACCCGTTGCACACGAATGACTGGTTCGCCAAAGAAAGTGTTCAGGGTCGCAATGTCGTAGTCGGCAATCTTGTTTACTCCTTAGCGCTCGGCATGAGTGTCCCTGATGTGAGTGGCGCGGCAATTGCCAATCTTGAAGTTGAAACTCTGCAGCACAAGTTCCCGACATTTCACGGCGACACGATTCATGCCGAGACCCGAGTTCTGGATGTGCAGGAATCGAAGTCAAAAAATGACCGTGGCGTGGTGACTGTAGAGACGAAAGCCTTCAACCAAGAGGGTAAGGAAGTCTGTTACTTCCGCCGCCGAGTAATGGTGTGGAAGCGGGACTTCGCGCCCGCCCGTAAGCGCCCGCATGACGGCGTAAACGTCTGGGAATCCTGAGCCCGCCTCGTTTACGGTCGGCTTGCGACCGAAGTCACGAGTAGCGCGTTTTACACCTCGTATGGCACACGCCTAGCGTTTGGCCCATAGGGGGCACGGACAAACTTCGGGTCACGTTCTACGGCGTTAGGGGTTCAACGCCGTGTCACGGTGACGAAACACGACGCTACGGCGGCAATACGTCGTGCGTAGTTATTGTTGCGCCCGGTGAAAACCCGCTGATCCTCGATCTTGGTACGGGACTTCGCTATTTCGCTCGCACATTGCCCCATGGCAAGCCTGCAAATGTGAATGTGCTGCTCTCGCATCTGCACTGGGACCACATTCAGGGCTTGCCATTTTTTGCGCCTCTTCTGCACGAAGAAACCAAAGTGCATGTTGTTGCACCAAAACAAGATGACTGTGATCTTAAAGAAGCAATGCGGCGCGCGATCACTCCGCCAATTTTCCCGGTTGAGCTGAATGCTTTAGCGGCAACGATCACGTATCAACCAGTTACCAACGAGACACTAAAAATTGACGGCTTTGACATAACTTCACGAGCAGTGCCACATGTCGGTCTAACACTCGGATTCCGTGTGCAATGGCAGGACAAGGTGGTCACGTACATACCAGACCACCAGCAGCCACTGAATGGGGCCGTTGAATTCACCGATGGAGCGCTCGAACTAATGCGCGATGCGGACCTGCTGATTCATGATGCGCAGTATCTTCCTGAAGAGTTCCCACGGCGGTCTAATTGGGGTCATTGCACGACCGAGTTCGCAGTTCAGGGTGCTCGACGCTCAAACGTCAAACATCTGGCACTATTTCATCATGACCCTGGTCGCACTGATGACTCACTTGACCGCATCCACGATGCCCTTGATGCAGAGACTGGAAAGTCAATGCGACTTTCCACAGCACGTGAAGGCCTGACACTGGAGATTTGAAATGACCGTTGATCAAGCAATTTTCCGTGCCGTCCTCGCGGTAGTTCCAACCAGTGTGGTTGTGGTGACTGGTATTAGTCCCGAAGGGAATCCGGTTGGAGCCACGATCGGATCTTTCACGTCAGTGTCTCTCAATCCGCCGATGGTTGGATTTTTGCCATCTGTTGACATGACAGTTTGGAAGGCGATGAAGTCCACTGGGAAGTTTTGCGTGAACGT
>CAIYHK010000316.1 GCA_903925985.1 uncultured Actinomycetes bacterium | reverse complement strand
CGGCCGGAGCAGTTGCCTGATCATGTGACTCCGACTGCGGCTCAGGTGGTTGATGCTGGGATAACCGGAATTGTTGGCCTTATTGAAGAACGCGCCGAATACGAAAAACGCCTTGAAGAAGAGCTGGAGAAGATTAACAAAGAGATTCATTCGGTAGACGAAGAGACAAGACGCGTAGCTAATGAGAATCAGATTTTGGGATCAATACGCGGTGGCCTTTACGCAGTTCGTAAAGCACTTCCAAAGAGAATTCGATCCGCTGTTAGCAGAACTCCGGTTGACAAATAATGGCGCGGCGTCTTTTCATGCACGTGGGCACACCCAAATCAGGGACCACTTACCTTCAAGACACGCTCTGGAGTCATAAGTCTGGTCTCAGTTCAGAAGGAATCTTGGTGCCGCTTAAGGGCCCACTATGGCATTGGGCAGCGGCAATTGAGATGGGTGATCGCGAACTGGATCTCGGGACCCGAACGGGAGCCTTGCAGCGATTGATTTCTGCAACAAATGAATGGGAAGGCGATGTCATTGTCTCAAGTGAGTTCTTCCTACATGCAACTCGGAAAAAGGTGGTGGAGTTTTTCTCGCAACTGAATTGCAACGAGATCCATGTGATTATCACGGCACGCAAGTTGCTGTTACAGGTGCCCTCTGCTTGGCAACAAGGTGTGAAGAACGGAAACCCAGTTACCTACGCAGACTTCCTTGCTTCAGCAATGGAAGATCGTGAAAAGAAACCATTTTGGCGAAGTCATGATGCGGAGAAAATCGCACACCGGTGGAGCCCGAATCTTCCTCCCGGGAATGTACACATAGTTGTCGCTCCCGATCGTGGTGCGGCACCTGATGAGCTTTGGCGACGGTTTTGCAACGTGACGAACATAGATTCACAGAAGTTTCCCGGATTATCAGTTTCTCGTAACCCAACCTTGGGAGTTGCATCTACCGAACTAATTCGAAAGATACTTTCGAAAAGCACAATGGGATCAAGTTCGAACAGTCAGTTGAGGCGCGATGGTGTGGTTCGGAATTTATCGATGGATATCTTGGCGCGTTACCCCGATGAGCCAATTGGTTGTCCGATTGAACTCCAGCCATGGTTTGTTGAGCAATCGCAGTTGATCACCGCGGCCATAGAAAAGAACGGGTACCACATTGTCGGCGATCTCAGCGAGATGCGTTCGTTGCTACTCGATGTACCCGACCATCAGCAACCAGAAGATTGGCAGGTACTGCACACCGCTCTTGTCGGGGCCTTGGGTTTGATGCGTGAGCGCGATGCATATCGGATTGCTATGACCGCTGAAGTTGAGGCCAGGCAGAAGTGTCTTTATGAAAGCAAAGCCAATTTGCTGGCAGCTCTGGATGACAACAGGCGCCTACGTTCGGTTCGTGGTGGCGTAAATACCGTTTTGAGTGGCATCAAGCGCCGAGTGCGACGGCTAATCTTAAAAAATTGAATCCGAAAATCGTCACATTGTTTGATGCGTGACTAATCGTCTCTTTTTTCATATTGGTCTTCCGAAGACCGGCACTACGTACCTGCAGGATTCGATGTGGGCGCGTAAAGGTCAATTGCGGCGTGCGGGTTTTTTGCTGCCTTTGCGTAGTGGCTATTTGCATTATGTGGCTGCGTTGGAGATGCGTGGAGTGTTGCCGACGCATTTAGAGAAGTTTGCTGGTGTGTTGGATCGGCTTGTTGCGCGTCTTAATGAGTGGGATGGTGATGCGATTGTTTCGCATGAACTGTTCTCGATGGCTTCTGTGGAACAGATTGATGCGCTTTTTGCGCGTTTGCAGGTTGCTGAGTTGCACATTGTTTTTACTGCTCGTGATGTCGCACGTCAGGTTCCTGCTGATTGGCAAGAGACTGTGAAGAACGGTTATCGGTTTGATTACGGCAAGTATGTGGATGATCTGGTTCGTGATGATCCGAACACATTTTTTTGGCAGATGCAGGACATTCCTTCGATTGGGGAGCGTTGGTGTCGTGGGGTGCCACCTGAGCGTGTGCATGTGATTACGGTTCCGGGTTCGGGGGCAGCTCCTGATGAGTTGTGGCGTCGGTTTTGTTCTGTTTTGGGTGTTGATCCGGATGTGTTTCACGGTGCGGAACGTCCAACGAATACTTCTATGGGTGTTGCTGGAACTGAGTTCATTAGGCAGATCCCTGAGTTTGTTGGTGATGGGCCGCCGATCACACCGGAGTTTCGTCATCCTTTGATCAAGATTCTTTTGGCTCAAACGATTATGGCTCAGCATGACGATGTTCCGATTGGGTTGCAGGCAGCTCATCGGGATTGGTTTATTGAAAAATCGGTTAGTTATGTTGATTACATCAAGCGAAACAATTTTCATGTTGTTGGTGATCTGGATTCGTTGATTTCACGGCCGGAGCAGTTGCCTGATCATGTGACTCCGACTGCGGCTCAAGTTGTTGATGCTGGGATAACCGGAATTGTTGGCCTTATTGAAGAACGCGCCGAATACGAAAGACGCCTAAAACAAGAGATAAGGGATGTGAACGTTGCAATCCGTAAGGCGCGTGCAACCAAGCGCCGATTAAAACGCGAGAACGCGATACTTCAGTCCATTCGTGGAGGCATTTATGCGTTACGTATCGCTGTAACGGATAAATCTTTGAGCTTTGTTCGCAGCAAACGGGGAGCGAAGTAATGGCGCGGCGTCTTTTCATGCATGTGGGCACACCAAAATCAGGGACCACTTACCTGCAGAACACGCTTTGGGAACATCAGAAATCTCTGCGGAATGCTGGAATTCTTTTGCCTTTGAATGGAATGGCTGATCATTGGACAGCGGCCAAAGAATTGCGTAACCAGAAGGCCTACGACCCTGGTAACAGGCGCGGTGCACTTAAAAAATTGGTTGCCGAGATCAGTTCGTGGCCTGGTGACGTGATTGTGAGCTGTGAGATATTCGGTCCCGCAACACCAAAACAAATCGAACGGTTCTGGTCGCTGGTGATTGCTGAAGAGAAACACATCATCGTTACCGCCAGGGACACTCTTCGCCAGGTGCCGTCAGAATGGCATGAAGGTGTCAAGAACGGCAATGCCAGGCGCTTTCAAGAATTTGTCGAGGTAGCGAGTGTCAATCGGAATCAAGGGTTCTTTTGGCAAAGACATAATGTGGCAGCGATTGCGCGCCGGTGGGGGAAGTATTCCGACCCGAGCCAAGTGCATATCGTGACGGTACCTAATCGTGAAGCGGGGCCAGACGAACTGTGGCGTCGATTTGCCTCAGTGGTCGGCATCGATCCGAGCACTTACCCGGGTTCGCAGGCAGTAGTCAATGAATCAATTGGTAATGCCGCCACTGAGCTTGTGCGTCGAATCGTTGCGGCGAGTGATCTTGGCACTGTTGAGAAACAGGAAGTACGCCGACAGGGCCTGCGTCGCAGGTTGGTTTTGCGGGTTCTAGTGAATTATCAGGACCAACCCATAGGTTGTCCAATTGAGTCTCAACCATGGTTCGTAAAACAATCGTCTGCGATTGTTAAAAAAATTGGAGATGCCGATTATCACGTTGTAGGTGACTTGCAATCGTTGCAGTCAAAGCTCGAGGTGGTGCCTGACTTCAACGAGCCAGAAGACTGGCAGGTGCTACACGCCGGACTCTTCGGTGCGCTTGGATTGCTTCGGGAACGTGACAGTTTCAGACTTACCATGGCCGCTGAGCGTCAAGCCCGTAAGCAGATCTTGCGCGACCTTGAGGAGGAAGTAGCGGCAGCTCAGGCCCTGAACGACAGGCTGCGCTCATTCCGCGGAAGTTTGAGAACCATCCAAAGCGGTATCAAAAGAAGACTTCGACGATTGTCGAGACGATAATCGGTCTTATCTACCGGCGAATTTGTGGCCAATTTGAGATGTCGTTCAGTGCGGTAATTGTCGCACGCATTGCGTGAACCGGTACTGGATGACTTATCAAGAATCCTTGCGCTTTTGCGCATCCGAGTGCACTCAAGGTTTGGAGTTGGCGGAGACTCTCTACGCCTTCGGCAACGGTGTCCATCCCCAAGGAACTACTCATCGCAAGAATCGTGCGCGCCAGTGAACGTGCACTCGAGTCGTCT
>CAIYHK010000315.1 GCA_903925985.1 uncultured Actinomycetes bacterium | reverse complement strand
GATGCGCCTTTTGTCTTGGCTCAGGTTTAAGCCGCGCATCATTTTTGTTCCGTTCTTGATCATCGGAATGGTGGCGACAAATATCGAGGTTCCGCCAGCAAGTGCCTTGACTGGTCTTGACTTGGTTGTCGACTACACGCCCGACTCGTCGGCTGTTGCAACATCAGTAACACCCGGAAACAAGATTGATCTCACAGCCACCGCTCCTGTTGCAGTTGCAGGAACCACAAATCAAGAAATCATTCAAGACATCAGCGCATCTTTAAAGCTCACTGCAACAACCGACGTTATTGCACCAGCCGGATGGACGATCTCCTATTCCTCAGATGGAACAACGTGGTCATCAACTGCGCCCACTACGGCAAGTGGTTGGGCAGCAGTGCGTAAGGTGAAAGCAAGCGGCGAACTCATTAGCCAAGGAGCCGATAGCAACGGTCGACAAATTGCTTCAACAGATGCAAATGCTGGTCAACCAACGACCGGACAGTTTCCTACAACTACTGGAGAGACCGGCGACGGGTGGGATGTTTTCTTCGATGACGCCGGGCATATCTTCAATGTTTGGCACCACAACGGAAACGGTGGAGTCAACGTGGGTTCAAGTAACCAAGCGATTGACTGCCATTTACGAACGGGTCAATCATGTGGACCGTCTTGGCCCTTCAGAATTGTTTCTCTGAGCACAGCACCAATATTCAATATGCACACCAGTGAACAATCTTCGGGATGGTTCGACACAGTTGATAATGAAATTTGGTTTCCGACTATTTACACGTCGAATGGCGTGAACCAAGTGGGGTTTGGCTGCATCAAGGCTGGCGATGTCTCGTTAGTAAATAAGTGGTGTGGGGGGACTCCCGACACTTCGTTTGTTTCAGGTGGCGCCGCATTAAATGTTCCGTCATCTGGTTTTTCATGCGGTCAATCGGGCCAAATCTATGACTGCACCGGCGGAGTCGCGCAATACAACGGCCGACTCTTTACGTGGGCGGTAAACACGGGTGACATTGTATGTATTGATATTCGTGCTAATTCAGGAGCCGGCGGACCGTGCTCCACTGGTGGGTACATTGACTTTGGTGCGAACCTAACCAACGTTCGTTCGGGGAACTACCGCTGGCGTCCAACAGTGGGTGAATGGGACGGAAGAATTTACGGTAGCGCTGGTGGAACTGCGAAGTCTGTGTGCATTGATGCAATGACGGGGAGCGCGTGTACTGGTTGGACAAACCCGCGTGCAATTTCAAAGGCTGCCGTTCACTGGTCGAAATTACCAACCGCTCAAGGCGGAGTAGCTGGCGCATGTTTTTCGGCTCTCGGCTCCGGTGCTAACGGTGGGTTCTTTCAGTGTTTTGATGCGTCAGGTACTGATATATCAAGTTCTCTCACAACAAACTTCACAACGAAGTACATCGCAACGTATGTGGCTACATATGACGCGTACGCGCAGAACTGGGAAACCAACGGAACCCGAATCTATTGGGGCGACAGTAACTGGCGTGTCGGTGGCGGGAAAATTTACTGTTGGGATTTTGCAACTGATACGTGGTGCAGAAACTGGTCGGCAACGGGTATTGCCGACACTAACTATCAACTGAGAATCGACCCCACTAATCCATATTGCGTTTGGTCGAACTCAAATGACGGCATTATCCAAACATACGATGCTTACACGGGCGCGGCAGGCAACTGTGCAGTTCCGGCACCCACAGCAGTATTTGAAGCTGGAGTTGTAGTGCCGCGTATGGCGTGTTCGTCGATAGACGCCATACAGGGTTGGTTGTCATTTGTTTTGAACACCACCAGCACTTACACCTCGGCCACTCTGACCGTGAAAAATAGTGGAGGAACAGCTATTGCAGGTTGGACCAGTGTCACGATTCCAGGCAATAACACGGTTGATCTTTCGACGCTGCCCATAGCAAGCACAGGGCAAAGTCCAACATTTACTGTGAACTTCACCGGACGCACCACGAACGGCGACGTTAGCGCGCGCATCACCGCTGTAGGTGGAGCGCCACAACTGTGTCTTCGTCCGACGGCACCCCTTTGCCCAACTGGTACAACATTTACTTCTGGTCAATTTGCTGCCACCACGACAACAGTCACCGCCGATGGCAGTGCGACTGCAGGTGCAACCGTGACGCCGCTAACTCAAGCAGCAGTGAATGTGTCTATTGAGGCAATGACGCCCTCATTGTGTACAAGTAGTTTGTCGGGTACTGCACGCGACAACGCGGCGACTCCCAACCCAATTGCTGGTGCCACGGTCACCTTGACCGACTCAACAGGAACAACTTTGACTTATCCGAGTGATTACGGGAATAGTGCGCTGCGCGGCCAACCCATCACAACTACAACTGATGCATCGGGGAACTATTCATTTCCCAATCTGTCACCAGGTGCGTACAAAGTTAGTTTTCGAGACGTATCAAATGCAGAAGTCATCAGTTCTACAGTGACGACTGGTGGTACGGGAACAACTACCGAAACAACTACGGCTATCACTTCGCTGTTATCTCCGACAAGCACGATTACTCTCGCCAGTCCGGGTGTCATTAATGCTGTTTATGCCGTGATGCCAACACTCACGAAGAGATTTGAACCAGCAACTTTGGCCGTAGGTCAAGTGGGTTCGCTGGTGTTCACGTTCACTAACGCACCAGGGAATCCAGCTAAAACTGGTCTTGGATTTGTTGACACATTGCCAGCGGGAATTCAAGTAGATACCAACAACAACTTGATGACCACCTGCCCTGGTGGGTTAATTTCTGCACAGAACCCCACGATCAACCCAGCTGCCATGTCAACCACAACCAATACGGTCACAGTGACTGGTGCAACGATGACGGCTGGAGTAGCTACATGTGATTACAGCGTTGCTGTGAAAGCAACTGCTGCTGGTACTTATACCAATGGTGCCAGCAATGTGGTGACAACTGGTTTCAAAAAAGAGACCAACGATACTTTGGTGGCAACGACACCTACATCAACGGGAGCATTCCTTTGTGACTCGTATATGTACCACATCACGAATAAGCAGTTGTACAGGCAAAGCCCGAACCAATCGCCAGCATTGTCGTATGAAATTGGCCCGAAGTTAGCTACAGCAGTGATAAATGGCATTGGTTTCAACTCCTTAGACGGATTCATCTATGGCATCGTGACAACTGCTGGTGATGGACTCACAGCTGGGCATTTGGTTCGTTACGGAAGTGATGGTGTGCCCACAAGTATGGGTGCGATTACTGGCAGCATGACGCCCTCAAACCTGACAAGTATTCGTGGTGGAGATACTGACGATGCGGGAAATCTCATTGTTGGAACAGGATCTTCATCATCAACAATTTGGACGATTGACCTTGCTACTCGAGTTTCCACCACTGTCACCTTGAGTGCAGCAGTGACTGCTAATGACCTCGCGTATTCAAACGGGAGGATTTACGCGCAGTATGCAGACAAGTTCTTCAAAATCACGAAAGACGCCGCTCCCGACTATTCATGGTCCGTTACTACGGCGACCGTATTTAGCAATACCGTTTCTGGTGATGCAATTTGGTCAAATGGGTTTGGTGAAGTGATTGTCTCGCCTGCCGGCTCCACTTTTACAAGAACGCTTTATCGAACGAGTAATCCATTAGCGGTGACAGCAACGGCAGATTTCACTTTAATGTTTCCCATCAATACGAATGCAGACGATGGAGCGATGTGTCATAGTTCGCCGAACCCAACAGCGTTTCCAGACACCAGTAGTGGCCCCTTAAACACAGCACAAACAAAAAACCTTCTCACTAACGACACCACTGCTTTAAGCGCAGCAGGAACTACTTCTTCACTGGTGCCATCAACTATTCGTTTATGCGACCCCAATACACCGGAACTCGCACCTAATTGCACTGTGGCGCCAGGGTCAACTATCTCTGTGACCAACGTAGGTACCTACTCTGTGAGCTCTTTGGGTGTCATTACTTTCACCCCCGCAAACGGCTACAGCGGAACCCCGGCGGCACTGGGATATCAAGTGGCTGATGGCAATGGAAAGATTGCGAACAGTACATACACGCCAACTGTGTCAAGCACAACACCGGTTGCGAGTAATGACACGTCGTCGGGACCGTATGACACGAATCAAGTCATAGATATTTCGGGCAACGATATTGCAGGAAGCCTGTACCCGCTCAATGAAGCGAGTATCAAACTTTGTGCAGTAGGAACGCCGGATAACGCATGTCTAGGAGCAACGCTTGAAGTACCGAACCAAGGTATCTACAGTTCAAACCCAGATGGGACTGTCACCTTTGATCCATTCCCCAGCTTTAAAGGTCAAGCAACGCCAATCAAATACACGATCTTGGACACGAATGGTCAACTGACAACGGCAACAATCACACCAACTGTTGCGTCGCCGCCTACACCAGTTGCAACCCCTGAGACAGTGTCCGT
>CAIYHK010000314.1 GCA_903925985.1 uncultured Actinomycetes bacterium | reverse complement strand
GTTGAACCGCAGATTGATACTTGGTGACGTTCACTAATGTGGCTGTTGAGTTTCCATAGACAGTTACCGAACATGACTGATGATCCATTACATCAGTAAGTGAGACGAAGCACAGGATCTCATCGCAATAACCATCTTCGGCGTTCGGTGTATACGAGTCGTAGACGCTAAAAACGCCACCGTCAATTGTCAACGGAACACTCATAATTGAAAGTTGGCCTGTGATCGCAACCGTGCGGCAACTCCAGCCAGTTCCGTTCCAAACAATGGTTTGGCCGTTGGAACAATTCACAGTGTCAAGAACCGCATCGCCGGTATCGCCCTTGTCACCATCTGCGCCATCGTTGCCAGGAGCTCCATCGACACCGTCAGCACCAGGTGTGCCTTGTGGTCCGCGTGGACCTTGCGCATTCCATGTGACTTTCTTTTGACCCTTCGGGCATGAAGCGGTTGCAGGTGCTTTCAAACGCATCGTGCCATCACGATCTACACATGCAGCGAGCTTTTTGGAGTTAGCAGCGGGCCGTGCAAAAACTAAACGACTACCGCGACCGAGCCGATGGTTAACCCGATCACGATCCCAATGCCCTTGGTTTTCATCGTTCTCCTGTCGCGAAAGCTGGATGCCGCCGTAATTGGACACTAGTTCTGACTCCACGCAAGATCAGTCGGGTGGGTGTCGTAAGGTCATTAAATGGAGATTCGTCGTAGTTATGCCCAATCCATTGTGAAGCTTGTCGCTGCGACGCTTCTGGTTACTTTTTCACTTCCACATAGATCGGTATCGGCACAAACCGAAATCATTCCAGCGAGCAGTGTGACACCACCAGCCCCTGTGCCTTTCGGTGAAGGCCCGGTGCTGGTCGGGGAACGAATGCCAGCGAGCGAGGCAATCGATCGGTTAGGGGAATCACGAATAGCGAGAGCCAATCCGGGGCTATCGGTGGATGAGTTAAGTGAATTAGCGGCGGACTCAGATCTTTGGGTGGATGCGCGTGGGCGCCTTTTGTACGTGGATACAGCTCTCCACACGGGGATTGAAGATTCTCATGATGAACATGCCCATGAAAGTGGACATTCAGATGAGGGCGATTTCACAGCTGTAGCGCCACTCGATGACACATTTGAGTTGCAAAGTAGGCCCGGTTCAAATCGCACGATATACCTCGACTTCAATGGTGCTGTTGTTACGAATACCGCTTGGAACGAGGGTGGACCAGATGTAATTACGGCCCCCGCATTTGACCGTGATGGTGATGGAGCAAACTTCAGTGAATACGAGCGCTTATTCATACAAGAGGTGTGGGCGCACGTGGCAGAGGATTATGCACCCTTTGACGTGAACGTAACCACCAAAGACATGGGAAGCGATGTTTATATTCGATCGTCTTTGTGGGATTTCAACTTTGGCTCACATGTGGTGATCACAAATGAAATTGTCGGTGACGTTTGTGGCGGCTTTTCTTGCGCTGGCGTGGCGTATTTAGATGTTTTTGATTGGACTTTGAACGAGCTCTCACAACCGGCTTGGTCATTCGCGTTTGATTACGGTCCGATCTATGCCGCACTGACGATCTCACATGAAGTCGGTCACAATCTCGGGCTATCACACGACGGCAAGTCAAGCTCCGCCTACTACGGCGGGCAAGGTAGTTGGGGCCCGATCATGGGAGGCGGAGCATCAAGGCCGATTTATCAGTGGTCGAATGGCGACTACTCATCACCGACAAACACAGAGGATGACCTTGGTGTGATGACAGGTAATGGTATTTCCTTCATAAGCGATGACTACACCGATGATGCTGGAAATGCAGGGCTAATCAATTTGTCTACGCCCATTGAGGGTGTCATTTCCACGCGTTCCGATGTTGATGTTTTCAAGATGGAGATTTCCGCTGGAACACTGAGTCTTCGTGCAAGCCCAGCAATTCACTCCCCAAATCTTGATATTCAGCTCGATGTGTATGACGCTAGTAACACAACAGTTCTTGCCCAAAGTAATCCTGCATCGAGTTATTCAAACACCCAAAGCAGCAGAACGACACTCACTTCTACGGGCATGGGTTCGTACATTGACTATGAGTCACCGTCATCACAGACCGTGTATGTGCATGTGTCGGGGGTAGGTGAAGGGGACCCAGCCACAACCGGATACAGCGACTACGGAAGCCTCGGTAGATACACACTTTCTGCATCGAATCCTGATCTGGAAATCATCGTGCATGGGCCAGGCACTATTTCGGGAACTGGAATTTCATGTAGTACGAATTGCACGTATCAACACACACCTGGCACAAATATTGTGTTGACGGCGACACCCACGGGGGATGCAACTATCGCCTACTGGACCGGGGCGTGCGAGAACGTTGATTTTGGTGTGAATCAGACCACTACTTGCACCGTTCCAATGGATCAAGCTCGTGAAGTTGGTGCAGTGTTCCGATACAACCGCAGTGTCACGGTGACCAAGAGCGGATCAGGCACAGTTGCAGATGACACATACGGTTGGTCTATTAACTGTGGTGTTACGTGTTCCGATACCGATTGGCGACCCTATGTAACTCTTGTTGCGACACCGTCATTGGGATATCAGTTCGGTGGTTGGAGTGGCGGATGCACACACGAAGAGTTGCGGTGCACCCTCTTGATGACTGAGTCAAAGAACGTTCTTGCAACATTTGCAACGGAGAACACGCTGTCAGTTGACGTTGTAGGGAATGGCAATGTGGTGTCAAACCCCGTTGGTATTGACTGTGATGGACCGACGAATGGTTCTGCGTGTACGCACGTCTTTGATGCCACTACTTCGGTCACGCTGACTGCAACTGCAATATCTGGCCAAGTGTTTACTGGGTGGAGCGGTGCATGTAGTGGTACGAGCACCTGCACT
>CAIYHK010000313.1 GCA_903925985.1 uncultured Actinomycetes bacterium | reverse complement strand
GCACTCCGGTACCACAACCAGCATCAAGCACGTTGAGCCCTGTGAATTTCAACTCACTCAACCAGTTGGCGCACATTCGTGTAGTTGGATGGTCGCCGATACCAAAAGCATCAACTGTGTCGATCCGAATAACTCGGCCGGTGAAATGGGTCTCCGGTAACCAAGCTGGAACAATTGCAAGTGAAGCATTGACGACCACGGGTGATGCGTAATCCTTCCAACTGTTGAGTATTGACTCATCTGCAAATTCGATGTCTACAGTGAGCGTCTCGTCAAAGGGTGTAAGAACCGACAGAAGACTGTCAACCGGCGTCTCGGAGACACAACGAAGTTCCACTCGATCTCCAAAGTTGCGCTCCTCGACCGCAAACGCTCCGAGCTGCATCAGGGCGTCAGCACAGATTTCCGCTGCCGCATGGGAGCACTCGACGACAACTACGCGGATCGAAGTGTGATCAGTCACTAGTCAATGCGTCGAAGATCACGCTTGTAACGCTTCGCATTTTGCACGTACGAATCAATTCCCATCTTGACTGGTTCGATATTCGCCTTGCCCTCTTTAATGACCGCGGGTGTTCCTACAGCCAGGGCTCCGGCCGGAACAATCGTGTTGTTCAATACAACCGCGTTGGCCGCAACGATCGCACCAGAGCAGATCCTTGCGTAATGGAGTATCACGCAGCCTGATGAAGCCTGAGACCACTCCTCCATGATGCAACCTTCCAGATGGACCATGTGACCCACCAGACAGTGGTCACCAACTTGTGTTGGTGAATCGGGAGTCGTATGAACCACTGAGCCGTCTTGAATGCTCGTGTACGCGCCAATCGTGATGCTGCCATGGTCGCCTCGCAGGACCGTGTTGGGCCAAATAGAAGAAAACGCACCGATATGCACATCCCCAATTACCACTGCATCGGGGTGGACGAAAGCGTCCGCATGAATGGTGGGCTCAATGTTTCCAAGTGCGTAAATCGGCATTGCCCAAGGCTATGCGACTTAAACAATTTGTCGGCAATGAACTAGCGTTTAATGCTTATGTCACGCCGTATCGATGTCGAACTCACTAGCAACAAGGGAGACGGAACCTGGACCTGGCGCTCAGCTGGCGCCAAGGAGCCGAAGGGAATTGTTGAGTCCACTCTCCTACCCGCTGCGGCAAAAGTTGGTGACGTCCTGAAGATCGAAGCCGAGTTCTCTCTCGATGGCGTGAGTGTGCTTGCAGTGATTCCACCCAAGGGCAAAGAAGAGCGCAAAGGACTCCTTGAGTTGATTCCAACGGAACGTGAATTCAAGGGCGTAACACAACAGCTGGCGAAGAAAGGCCGTGATGACGGAGATCGTCGTCCACGTAAGCGCAAAGATGGCGAGGCACCCAGAGGAGATCGACCACGCACACCGCGTCCGAACTTCACTCCTCCGCCGGACACTCCACTGCGTCCAAAGTTGAAGCGTCTCCGCGCTGGAGATTCCCACAAAAAAGCTGTGCTCTCCACATTGTCTGAAGCTGAGCGCACCATCGCCGAAACTCTGCTCAAAGGAGGCGGAGTTGCTGCGGTGCGTGATGCAGCCACTGAACAGAATCGCATCGCTAAGCAGGCTGGAGGCGAGGCAGTACCCGTTGAAGGGATTCTCGCAATCGCAGAAAAACTGCGCCCGTCACTACATGTTGCCGACTGGCTCGACCGTGCAGAGGCAGCTAAGCGAGATCTAGAAACTCTTGATCTACGTGATCTGCGGTCAGTCGTTGTTGCGGCCACCGACCCCATGGTCGCCCGTGATGAAAACACCAAAGCACTTGCTGCGGAGTTAAAGGAAGCTTTAACTCGTCGCCAGGATGAGGAATACAAGCTTTGGCTGGGAGACATTGATGCTGCTGTCGGTGTTGGTCGCGTGATTCGGGCACTTAAGACCTCGTCTCAGCCACCAAAGGCAGGAGTACCATTCCCAGCTGAGTTAGCTGCGAAGTTGGT
>CAIYHK010000312.1 GCA_903925985.1 uncultured Actinomycetes bacterium | reverse complement strand
GCGTAAGCCCACCACTCAATAGGCGGTGTGTGGCATCAGCAAAGCCAGCGCTATGCAGATCGCTGAGCATCTGTGCTGGTGCGGGTAAATACGCCACACTCTTTGGTAGGTAGCGGTAAGCAGCTTTGTCGGAAAGCAACGCACCAATCTTGGGAACAATCTTCCCAAAGTAGATGTTGTTACCGAATCGAATAAGTGGATTAGTGGGAACTCCGACATCCAAGAGCGCTATTCGCCCACCAGGGCGCACGACTCGTGCGAGCTCGTTAAAGAATTGCGGGAGGTCGACCAAATTACGAAGTGCGAATCCGCATGTGATTCCATCCACTGAGGCATCTTGAATGGGAAGTCGCAATATGTCGGATTGCATTCTTTGTGCACCGCTGCGGTCAGCCGACAGCATGCCAAAAGACAGATCCACCGAGATCGGTTGCATTCCCAACTTCTTGAGATCTATACACATGTCCCCAGTACCACCGGCCAGGTCCAGCACAAGCGAGCCAGCAGGAAGATTGAGAGAGCGGATTGCTTTTCGGCGCCAACGAACATCGAGGCGGAAGGTCATAATGCGGTTTACGAGGTCGTAGCGCGGGGCAATTGCATCGAACATCTGCTGCACTGCCTTGGCCTTTTCGGCGCCTTGGGGCAACTGGTCGGTGTCCCATGACGGGCGGCTCGGCTCCTGCACATCATGAGCCTATAGCGTTGCGGTCAAAGACTGACTGGGGAAACATGATCGACTTCACCTTTGAACCCGACGTTGAAAGTGTGCGCATGAAAGTGCGCGAGTTTATGGATGCAGAAGTGCGGCCAGCATGGGAAGCAATTGACCAGAGTGATCGAGCGCAGGTTGTGAAGGCAATTGTCACATTGCGTAAAAAGGCTCGTGAGGAATGGAATCTCTGGCTGCCACATATGCCACCTGAGTGGGGCGGCATGGGACTCGGACCCACTGCTATGGCAGCTGTGAGTGCCGAGGCGGCAAAGGTCGGTATAGGTCCTTTTGTGCTGAATGCTCAAGCGCCTGACGAAGGCAATCAGCACACACTCTTGCACTGGGCAACTCCGGAGCAAAAAGAGAAATATCTGAAGCCGTTGTGCGAAGGAACCGCGCGTAGTTGTTTTGCGATGACCGAGCCTGAAGTTGCAGGCAGTGATCCAACCCTGATCAAAACGTTCGCTTACAAAGATGGTGATGAGTGGGTTATCAATGGCCACAAGTGGTTCATCTCAGGCGCACGTGGAGCAAAGTTCGCACTTTTAGTAGCGCGCACAGAAGAAAATCCCGATCAGCCCCAGGCAGCGAACTCATGCTTCATTGTTGATCTTCCCAGCGAAGGTTGGAATGTTGTCCGTGATGTCGAGACCATGTCGGGTGGACACAACCATTGTGAAATCTTGATTGAAGATCTTCGTGTTCCTAACGCGAACATGCTTGGGGGGCGTGGGCAAGGTCTCTTACTCGGCCAGTACAGGCTCGGCCCCGCACGACTCGCGCATTGCATGCGGTGGATCGGGCAGGCAGAGACTGCGTTGGACATGATGGTGAAGCGATCACTTGAGCGGTACTCACACGGATCGATACTTGCGGAGAAGCAAGGAATCCAATGGATGATTGCGGATTCTGCAATGGAGCTGTATCAGTGCAAGTTGATGGTTCTGCATGCGGCATTCAAAGTTGAAAACAAGATGGACTTCATCAGCGAAGTCTCGATGGCTAAACACTTTGTAGCTAACAGCCTCTGGCGCATCATCGACCGCGCAATCCAGGTGCATGGAGCGCTCGGCTACAGCACCGACACACCGCTTGCAGGAATGCTGCAGCAGGCGCGTTGGAGCCGTTTTGCTGATGGTGCCGATGAGATTCACCAGATGCGAATTGCTCAGAGAACCATTGCCGCCTATAAGGATCACGGAACCACCAAGCGCGCAACCGGTGACCTACCGCTTTAACCCGTGATGACATTGATAAGGGAATAAGGTTCAGGCCATGGCTGATGTGATTTTTGGGATGTTCATTCCCCAGGGTTGGAAGATGGAACTCGCCGAAATCGAGTCCGATGTCGACAAATGGGGCAAAGCAGTTGAGATTGCCCAACTCGCAGAGAAGCTCGGATACGACTCCCTGTGGGTCTACGATCACTTCCACAATGTCCCACGACCCGCACACGAGGCAGTCTTTGAGTGCTGGACCACAATCTCTGCAATTAGTCAACTAACCACAAAAATTCGCCTCGGTCAGATGGTTGGCTGCAATAGTTATCGCTCACCAGGACTGCTGGCCAAGATCACTTCTACCGTCGATGTGATTTCCGGCGGTCGCCTTGATTGGGGCATTGGTGCCGGCTGGTACGAAAACGAGTACCGCGGTTACGGTTTCGATTTTCCTAAGCCAAAAGATCGAATTGGAATGCTGCGCGAGAGTGTCGAGATCGTGCGTTCAATGTGGATGGACCGCGAAACTAATTACGACGGCAAGTACTACACAATGTCGCGTGCTAACTGTGATCCAAAGCCACTGCAAAAGCCTCATCCTCCAATTTGGATTGGCGGAGGTGGTGAACAATTAACTCTTCGTGTTGTTGCTGAGTATGCCGACTACTCGAACTTTGGCGGCAAGCCAGATGAGTGGGCGAGAAAGCGCGAGATCTTGAAGGAGCACTGCAAAGCTGTTGGTCGAGATGAAGAGACCATTGGTAAAACGTGGAGCCCCGAAGTCTTCATTCGTGAGACTGAAGCAGAGTTACGCGAAGCGGGAAGCCGCAACCTCTGGGGTGAACCATTTGAATCCTGGCGCGATGGCAATTTGGTTGGCACGCCAGAGCAAGTAGCCGAAAAGATCGCCACTTATGTGTCACTCGGATGCACTGGCTTTATTCCTTGGTGCCCTGATTATCCGAGCACTGAGACCATGACTCTGCTGGCTGAAAAAGTCATGCCAGAGTTTCGCTGAGCATTAACCGAGATAACGGTAAACAACCTCTGCTACGCAGGCTGGTTTCGGCGCACCTTCAACTTCGAAGGTGACCGCGTAGGTGACCTGCGCGCCTCCATTGACCGCTTCCACATCTGCGATTGCAACTCCGGCGCGAACTTTTGCACCCACGGGAACGGGCGAAGGGAATCGAACTTTGTTGGCGCCATAATTCAACGCCATGGTTACACCCTTCACAATTGCAACCTGTGGAATGAGTACTGGAGCTAGTGAGAGCGTCAGATAGCCGTGCGCAATCGGCCCTCCGAACGGCCCACTCTTTGCTTTCTCAACATCCACATGAATCCACTGGTGATCACCTGTGGAGTCAGCGAACAGATTCACCATCTCCTGAGTGACTGTTACGTAGTCGCTGTGACCGAGCTGCTTGCCGACAAATTGAGGCAGCGCCTCAATGCTTTCAATAACCGTGTTAGCCATGCTTTGAGGTTACGGGATGCGACCGGGTTACCGGAACCAAAGTCGCTGATGCTCCCGACTTTGGGGATGCAGCAGTAAAGCGCACAGGGCCGCTTCGAAAATGAATCCAATCGTGTCTCCACCAGTGAATTTGTCCCACAGCGAAAATGAGGCCCCATTGAGGCTTTCCAGGTCCGAAAGAGCCCAATACCGCAATGCAAAGGGAGCGAATGCAGCGACAACTGCTAGCCAATACCCAGACTTTCGATCGTT
>CAIYHK010000311.1 GCA_903925985.1 uncultured Actinomycetes bacterium | reverse complement strand
GCAGCAGCTTTCTTGGCAACCTTCTTCGGCTTCAATACACCCTTTGCAAGTGCCTCATCAAGAAACGCTTCAGCTTCTTCGCGTGTGACCTTGAGCGCAGGCTCAATCTCGGAAATCAGATTCACGCGTGCGCGTTCGTACATGGTTCGCTCTGCAGCCGACAACGATGCATCACGATTACGCGATGCGAGGTTTCGCACAACTTCAGCTACCTGATACACGTCACCACTCTTTAACTTTTCCTGGTGGTTCTTGAATCGTCGTGACCAGTTGGATGGCACGCGTGGATCTGCTTTTGAAAGTACCGAAACGAGGTCTTCGAGTTCATCTGGAGACACGGGCGGCCGCACGCCGACATCATCGGCCTTGGCGGTGGGCACTTGGATCGTCATTTCGTTGATCACAGTTTTCAGAATCAGGTACTCCTGAGAAGTACCCATCAGGTTCATCTTTTTGACACCGACGATTTTGCATGCGCCGTGTTGGGGGTAGATGACCGTGTCACCTTTGGTGAATTTCACTCGTATTCCGTGCCTTTGCTTGTTTCTTGTCGTCCAATTGTACAAAACGGCTACATCAGGGTAGCCCCGCGCCCTCGGCAGGAATCGAACCTGCGACAAACGGATTAGAAGGCCGTTGCTCTATCCAACTGAGCTACGAGGGCAATTCGTTGCAATATCAGTGCAATTCTACAGACTGAGTCTCAAGAAATTGAGAGCCGATACCACTGAGAGCTGTCGCATCTGATCGCGTGCACCGGGCAGCGTGAACTTGACTGCAGTGGTTGTGCCGTTCTCTCGCGCCAACCCAACCCACAAAGTGCCGATGTTTTGCCCCTCTTGTGGCTGCGGACCAGCCACCCCAGTCAGAGCTAGACCAATTGAAGAATCAAGGGTGCGCTTCACGCCCTCTGCCATTGCGATTGCCGCTTCTTCACTTACAACTGGGCCCTCAGGCACATCTAGGAGTTGCTGCTTCACTTCAGTGGCGTAACTGACTACCCCACCTTTGAATACATCGCTCGCACCCGCAACACCAGTAAGGCGACCCGATACCAAACCGCCTGTCACAGATTCAGCAACTGCAAGTGTCAGCCCGCGTTGACGAAGCATGTCGAGAACAACAGATTCCATTGTTGCGTCGTCACGACCAAAAACAATGTGGCCGAGTTCCTCTTCAATTCGCGTATCCCACTCATCGAGAATCTGTTGAACTTCTCTGGATGTGTCAGCCTTCGCAGTCAGGCGCACTTTGATGCCTTCCCATCCACTGGCGAGAAAGGCAAGCGTTGGATTACCAATTGCATCGAGTTCATTGATGATCGGCTGCAGGCGCTCGTTCAGCCCGCTTTCACTTTCTCCCCAGGTGCGCAGCACGCGGCTCGAAATAACCGCACTTGTGCCCGCGCGACGCGAGAGGTCGGGCAGGATCGCGCGTGAATACATCTCGTACAACTCAAATGGAACACCCGGAACTGCATAGATCACTTTGTCACCAACCGGGCAAATGAGGCCAGGAGCAGTGCCCACTCGTTGAGGAATGATTGTGGCTCCCTCGGGAACCATCGCCTGACGCATGTTGTTCTCGGGCATCGGCCGATTGCGGTTGGCAAACATTGCACGAATCACATCTGCAACATCATCATCAAGTTGCAGTTCAACACCCATTATCGCTGCAATTGCTTCACGCGTGATGTCATCGTGCGTGGGGCCAAGGCCGCCACAAACAATCACCGCGTCTGCGTGTTCCAGCCGATCACGAATCGCGCTGATAACGCGATTGACGTTGTCCCCAACCTTGACCTGGAACAACGAATCGATTCCCGCCGCAGCGAGTTGCTCGCCTAGCCACGATGAATTTGTGTCGACGATCTGCCCTAAAAGCAACTCTGTGCCAACGGCAACCACGTCACACCGCATCGCCACCGCCTACATGTGCGCGCCACGCACGAACTCCGTATTGCGCGCCACTGACCACCGTTAACCCCACCGAGATCCACAGGAGAATCTGCCAGGTCCACGTGGCATCTGAAGTTGTCAATGGTGCAATTGCTCCGGCGACTGCAAGCTGCTGGGCGAAGGTCTTGAACTTTGCCAGCCTGCTTGC
>CAIYHK010000310.1 GCA_903925985.1 uncultured Actinomycetes bacterium | reverse complement strand
GACGGGATGCTCTTTGTACGAGATGGGGTCGGCATCGCAGGGCGTGGGACTCTGTTAACTGGCACGACCAAAGAAATTGAGGCCACACTCCGAGCAACTGAATGTGACAATCATGTAGGTGGCCCGGGCACTGGCGCGGTCGCATTTGGCGCTATTCCTTTCCTCTCGGATCGTGAGCCAACTTTCATCGTTCCCGAGGTGTTGATTGGCAAGAGAGAGGATGGAACCGCTTTCATTACCCGACTAGAGGACGACACATCGCAACTACTAGCAGCGGGGATCGCACAGACTGTATCGAATAAGTACAGCCTTCAATCTGGGCATGTTTCACCTGATGATTACAAGCGCATCGTGAGCCTTGCCACTGATGCGATCAAGCGAGATGAATTCCAAAAGGTTGTGTTAGCTCGCGACCTGTTTATTGATGCCGACCAACCGATGAGTGTTGGCTTGATCTTGAAACGATTGAAAGCCTCTTACGGTTCAAGCTATCGGTATTCATTTGATGGTCTAGTCGGTGCATCACCTGAGCTTTTAGTCGAAGTGCTTGATGGAGTTGTACGCAGTCACCCGCTTGCTGGCACAGCTCCACGTACCGGCAATGCGCAAGAGGATGACCGTCTTGCCGATCAGCTATTGCGTTCGGATAAGAATCAAGCAGAACACAAGATCGTGATTGACATGGTGCGTGAGACACTCTTGCCGTATTGCTCCTACCTCGACTGGGAGCCAGAGCCGTCGATAGTTCAGGTTGCAAATGTGCAGCACTTGGGCTCCGCAGCAGAAGGGGTGCTTACACGCCCGCACACTTCAGTTCTTCAACTTGCGCGCGAGTTGTGCCCTACGCCGGCGCTAGGTGGATCCCCGCGCGAAGCGGCCATCAAGTGGATCGGACAATATGAGGGGATCGACCGCGGGCGTTATGGCGGGGCGATCGGCTGGCTCGATGCGCACGGCAATGGCACGTGGGCTGTAACCATTCGCTGCGCTGAATTCGACGAGTCACGTCGACGCGCACACCTATTCGCGGGTTGCGGAATCGTGGCTGACAGTAACCCTGACTCCGAGCTCTCTGAGACTCAGACCAAATTTAAGGCGATGATTTCTGCGATCACTGGCTCGACAGGCGTTGACTCACCGCAGAGTTAATACGGTTGTGCTCCTCAAGATTTGAGTCACGATTTGTCTTCACAACTATGACCTTCACTCCGCGACCAGCCAAGGCACGCTTAAGTGAATCACGTGTATTGACCACAACCGACTTCAGACCGTGCGCCTTTGCCAACTTGATTAGGTCTGTGCCATGTGGAGTGCCAAACAATTGCTCATAGCGCTCAGATGTAAGTGTTTGCTTCTGCGCAAGGAATGAGAAAATCGCTCCACCATCGTTATCCGTCACAACGATTCTCATGTTGACATCCCGCTTATTGAGTGCCGTCAACGCTGAGGAGTCATGCAGAAACGCCACATCGCCGATGAGAACATGCACGGTCTTATTGGTTGTGGTGGCGGCACCTATCGCAGTTGATAAGACTCCATCGATGCCATTGGCTCCCCTGTTTGACAGGACCGTAACCCCCTTGCCCATCCGCGAGTACCACTCCAGGTCACGAATTGGCATTGACGATGAGGCGACAATGATCTGCCCCGCCCTTGCTGAATCAGCCACGGTGTTCGCCACAGCTGGCTCGGTAAGGGAACTCCCGAGACACTCGGTGATGACTCCAGCGGCTACATGGTCTGCCATCATCCATGCATCTTTAAATGCGATGGTGATCGGATTTAGGTTCTGAACTTCACGTAATAGCGCCACAACGATCTTCTTGAGATCACCATTCAACGCAATCGCAACATCACGAAATGGATCCCGATTCTCGGGCCGATCGCTGATCTGGATTACCTTCGCTGCTCCATCATGCAGATACTGACCGAGGATTTTTGATGCCGGGCCTTCACCTAACTGCAGAACCACCTCGGGCTTCAGGCGTTTAGCGGTGTTCGTTTCTCGCAGGAACGCATCTGCATGCGTGATGACTCCGCCATGATGCTGGAGACCACTTCGTGAATCGGCAATCACGGGCCAGTTGAGGCGCTCTGCGAGATCAACCACCTGCTTGAGACCCCTGCAACCGTGCCCCGCAACAATCACTCCGCGCAATCCCGAAATGTGTTCCACCAACATCGCCACATCACTCTTTGTGGGGCGCGCTACGGCAGGCACAAAGGCCGCATCTTCTATTGAATGCAAGTCCTTCACAGGCGTACCAACTAAAGGTTCCCGAAATGGCAAGTTCACATGCACGGGCCCGCGACCAAAACCAGTCGCTGCATCAAAGGCCTGACGAGCAAAGTTTCGCCATTGACCGCGTCCATCCCAT
>CAIYHK010000309.1 GCA_903925985.1 uncultured Actinomycetes bacterium | reverse complement strand
TGAATCGTCCGTCTCGGCGAACACTTATCCAGCGATCGTACGCGTGTGTGTTGAGAACTCGACACAGTTAATGCGTGTGAAAGCTGTGTGTAACACAGAAACAGAAACTCGCGAAGCGTGGCCAGCAAATGCATTCACGCCACTGGAGCGGACTGTATGTGTTCGCAGAGATGGGCTCTTGGGGTATTCCTCCGAGCAAGAGTGCGACCTCGGCACCAAATTGTCGTTCACGGTTCACGGTGCAAGTGACAACTACATCTATGGCTGTGTGCAGGCGCGCACCAAACTTCTTAAGCGTGTTACTTCACCGCGTCAGTGTGCGGGCCGCGTGTTGCGCTGGTTGTTGACCAAACAAGCACCAGCTACTTGCGCTAACCGTGGCGCCGAATGCGTTATCGGTGATATTGGCCCTGGCGGCGGAGTCGTGTTCTTCGTAGATAGCGCGGATGAGCACCCGTTTGATTTTCTGGAAGCAGCAAAGTTGAACTGGTACCAAGGGCAAGATCGCGATGGATACACGGCGTGCCCTCGCGCCAATGGAAACCCAATTTCTGACACACAAACCGCTATCGGTACCGGTGAAGCCACAACAGATTTGCTTATGAACATCTGTAACTTAAATCCAACCTATGACTATGTTGAAAACCAGAGAACCGTTGTTCATTATGTTGATGCGTACAACTACAAGGGCCTAAACGATTGGTTTATCCCATCTTGGGATGAGATGCAGGCTGTGATTTCCGCACATAATCTTGACCTAGGCGTAGGACTCCGAAATTCTGGCTACTGCACCACAAAAATTGTTGTGACCATTCGGGGTGATAGCACCGTGAATGACATCCATATTGCGGAATTAGACGGTCGTTACAGCACGGGCTCTGCTGGGTCTGAATGCACTCTGCGCCCGATTCGCGCCGAATAACGAGCACGCGCGTGCCTTTATTTTTAGAAACTTCTTAGATTTAACGGTCGGCAATTCAGCAAATTCGGCACTAGACATTTATCTATGAGCGATTTCGATCCCACCCCGCCACCACCGCCGCCACCGAGTTTTCAAGCACCGCTCCCACCCGCGGCACCAAAGAAAAAAGCTGGCAAGGTCGCTGGGATCATCGCAGTATTGGTGGCCTTGGGCCTGATTGCGGCAGCGATTGGCACCGCGGTAACAGGTGATGAGGAATCCAATGATTCACCTGCGACTACTCAAACCACCTTGCAATCCTCGAGCCCGATTGTCACTGCTGCACCTTCAAACAACGGCGAAGCCAAGACCGCCGTTGGAGAAGCTGTGAAGATAATTGGACCAAGCGTGGTCACCATCACTTCAGATGTTTCCAACGGCATGGGTGGTAACGGCCAATCTGCAGGTACCGGGATCATCATCACACCTGAAGGTGAAATCGTCACCAACAATCACGTGGTTGAAGGTGCGAACGCCATCATGGTGCGTCTAGCCGGACAAGTTGATCCCGTTCCCGCAACTCTGCTGGCCGCGGATCCATCAAATGATCTCGCTCTCATCAAGATCAATGGCAAAGACCTACCAGCTGCAACATTCGCTGATCCAAACACAATTGCTGTTGGTGATCCAGTTGTGGCGATGGGATATGCGCTCGCACTAGACGGCGAACCCACCGTTACATCAGGAATCATCTCGGCGATGAATCGCACACTTGCAATTGATGCCGAGGTTGCACTTGATGGCTTGATTCAAACCGACACCGCGATCTCGTCTGGGAACTCTGGTGGCCCATTGGTGAATCTTGATGGACAAGTTGTCGGCATCAACACCGCAGTTGCCCGCGATGACATGAGTAGCGCCGCGAACAACGTGGGCTTTGCTATTTCGGTTACCGAAATTCTCGATGTGCTCGACTGGTTGCGGTCTAACACCGATGGCTCGGCTCGAGTATCGGGATTCCTCGGGGTCACGATCGCCAGCCGCAACGACGGTGGCCAAGGAGCTGTGATCCAGACCGTTGCGCCCGGATCGCCAGCTTCGAATGCCGGCTTGAAGGTGGGCGACATCGTGCTGGAGGTTGATGGTCAACCGATCTCAGGCCAAGTCGGGTTGGTTGCGGCCATCCGTGACGCCTCCCCGGGAGACGAAGTGACAATCAAGTTCGAGCGGGGAGGGTCTATGGAGACTGCACTTGCCACCCT
>CAIYHK010000308.1 GCA_903925985.1 uncultured Actinomycetes bacterium | reverse complement strand
CGGCGGCTCTTCTTCGGACCATCCGAACATCTTCACGTCGTTTGGGCGCTTCACAAAGTGGGCTTGCTTGGCATTGAGGCCCTTGGCGCGAATGGCCAGCAAGTGTGCACTGCCACGGAATTCGCGCAGTGTGGCCACAAGCTGCATTGCGCGACCGGGCAGATCGTCTGCGTATTCCGCGTGCTTGAACGATGCATAAAGAGGCATCGAGTCGGGGTCGCCAGCGTTGTTCACTGCTTCGGCTGCGGCAACGAATGCTTCCAAGTTTGGAATGTTTGCCAACTTCGCACGGCCATGGTCGGCAGCACAGTTGAAGTGCGCGCGTCCGATTTCACGAATTGGGGCAGTGGCCCTGGCTTGATCCCAAGCGCTCACAATCACTGCGGGATTGAAGTAGCCAAATGCCGCAGCGACTACTTCGCCTTCGCAGTCACCGAGCATTCCGCCGCGACCAGCAATGTAGAAAACCATCCCGCCGAGTCCGAGCTCTTTGCCTTTGCCGATTGTTTCGGGAGTGAAGTAATAGGCCCAACCCGAATCATTGAATAGTGGGCAAACGGTTTGTACGAGGTTCATAACGGGATCCATGGGTTCAATCACAGCACGAATCGCGCCACCCACAGGACGTACAGCGATAGTGGGCATGCTCAGGTGACATTTTGGAGCCACACATGGGGCATTCGGAGAAGATTGAAAACCTTGTATCGCAAGCCGAAGTAGGGCTTGGCGCAGTATTTGCTTGTGGTTCGCTCATCTGGAAATTATCGCCGCCAATCAGGTGTTTTTGACGGATGCTTAGGGCAGAGTAATCACGTGGAAAAGCAGACCCGACGCCAACTGTTCGGTGGGGCGGCAGCCACTATCGGCGCGGTCGCGCTGTATCAGTTATTGGCCGGTGGGAATGGGCCAAAGACGGTGTCGCCATCATCCAGCACTGTGCCGCTCATCAAGCTTGATGAGGGTCTGGCACCACAAAGTTTCATCACTCCTACCGAGGATTTTTTCCGCATTGATACCGCTTACCCGTCAATACCGGAACTCGCTAAGGACTCGTGGCAGCTCAAGATTCACGGCATGGTTGATTCCGAAGTCACGCTCTCGTTTGCCGATTTAGAAGCAATGCCTCAGATGAGCGACACAATCACATTGGCGTGTGTGTCAAACGAGGTCGGTGGCAATGAGATCGGCAACGCGGTGTGGGGCGGTGTATCGCTTGCGGATGTTTTACGCATGGCCGGAGTGCAATCGGGAGCCGAGCAACTAGTGAGTCGAAGCAGTGACGGTTGGACCTGTGGAACGCCAGTTGATGCGGTGATGGACGGGCGCAACGCAATGCTCGTAACCACGATGAATGGCGAGCCGCTCACTCCCAAGCACGGCTTTCCGGTGAGAATGATCGTGCCTGGACTATTTGGTTATGTGTCGGCAACCAAATGGTTGGTCGATCTCGAATTAACCACATGGGATGCCTTCGATCCGTATTGGGTGGTGCGCGGCTGGACCCCCGAGGGCCCTGTGTTGTCATCGAGTCGAATTGACCTACCTCGCCCCGCGGGCAAGGTGAAAGTTGGTGCACTCACTGCTGGTGGTTTTGCATGGGCACCACGTTCTGGGGTCGGCAAAGTGCAAGTGCGGTTGAACGCTGGCCAATGGCAGGATGCCGAAATCGT
>CAIYHK010000307.1 GCA_903925985.1 uncultured Actinomycetes bacterium | reverse complement strand
TGATCGACGATTTCCTTGCCGCCTATTGGGCTGCCGAGGGTGATGTCTTTGCGCCCACGGCGGTGGTGGTGCCCAACAGCGCAACTCGCAACTGGATTACCGAGCAGATCGCAACCCGCTCCGGTTCAGTTGGCAAAGCAAACATCGCCTCGAACATTCAGTTCCTGTATCCGAGTGCGATCACTGGTCAGCGCCTCACCACACAAGCGGGCGCAGACGATTCCAATGTTGCACTCGCGGTGCGTATCTATCGCGTAGCCAAAGCTCACCCTGGGTTGATCCCCAATTTTGAAAACAGCAAACGCCCATTTCGGCTTGCTCAGCGAGTGGCGCGTTTATTTGATCGTTACGTGTCGTACCGGCCCGAGATGTTGGCAGGCTGGACCAAATCCACCAAGCCAATGTTGCCTTCACAACACGTATGGCAGTGGGAGCTGTGGCGCAAACTCGCGCTCACGCCGGCAGAGCTTTCCACACTCAATGCCGAAGAGATCGCACAATTTGCAAAGCCACTGCTCGCATTTGGATTCGGAGAAGTATCGCCAACCCTCGTGGATGCATTTGCGCAACTGGCAACCCAAACCGATGTCGTGGTGTATGCGATAGCGCCATCGCCTGAATCGTCCACTCCGGCAAATTTTGCACTCGTGCAGCAATGGGCGAGCCCATCGTTTTCTTCGGTGCAGATGTTGCGCGATGCTGCCAATTCATTCGAAGTAAAGCCAACGGCAAACAGCACCTCACTATTAGCGAAACTGCAGTCACATATCGCTGCAGATTCAGCCGCGGGATCGGTGCCACGTATTGATCTTGAAAATCTTGATCCGGCAATCACCGATCTTTCGCTGCAGGTACATCGATGCCATGGTGCCACTCGCCAGGTGGAAGTGCTGCGCGACGCAATCTTCCAGATGATGGCCCGCAATCCCTCGCTTAATCCTCGGGACATCGTGGTGGTGTGCCCAGATCTTGATCGTTTCGCCGCGCTGATTGAGCCCGTGCTCGGTGCAGATGTTGGTGGCAAATCGCTGCCGGTAGTAATTGCTGATCGTTCAATCACCACACGTAATGCGCTTGGTTTGGCATTCAGCGATCTACTCACTGTGGCTAGCGGGCGAGTGTCTTCAGCAGATGTGCTCAGCCTTCTTGCACATCCAATGATTCGCACTCGTTTTGGTCTCGACGCCGATGGTGTCAATCTGATCACGCGTTGGGTGAATGATCTTGATGTGCGCTGGGGTCTCGACACCGAGCATCGCGGCGCACATTGGGCCAGCGGCAACACAATCACCACTGGCACATGGCGCGAAGCCTTGGATCGCTTGTTGCTCGGCGTGTTGATGCAGTCCACCGATCTGGTCGAAGGGCTGGACAACGTCGTTGTGTATGACGACCTTGGCGGCACGAGCATCGAGATCATCGGCTGCTTGGCCGCATTATTGAAAGCGTTGGATGATCTGCAGCAGTCGTTGCAATCCGAGCACACGCTTGCCGAATGGCATGTGATCGTGGAACACATGCTCGCCGATTTCATTCATGTTGGGCCCGAGGAGCAATTCCAGCTTGACGACGCAAAGGAGTCACTCTCTGATTTGCGCGAGATCGCCCCGCAGGCTGGGGATGCCACTTTCACAGCAAATGACATCGTCGATTACGTGCAGGACTCCATCGGTAATGTCCGCAGCCGTTCCGCATATTGGTGGCATGCAATTCGCGTGGGCACACTCGTCAATTTCAAGTCATTACCGGCAAAGGTGATGTGTCTGCTTGGCTTTGATGCCGAGAGCCTCACCTCCGCTGGCTACGACGGCGATGATCTCCTTGCGCTCGCACCCCAGCCGGGCGATCCTGATGCGCGTGCTTCACAGCGGTTGCACATTCTGAATTCAATCGCAGCAGCCAAGGATTCGCTGATCATCACTTGTGATGGCTGGGATGTGAAGAACAACGCCAAAGTGCCACCTGCAATCGCAATGGAAGAATTGTTGGAAGCAGTCGGCGCCGTTGATCCTGCTGCCGCCACCGGCGTGATCTCAGATCATCCGCGCCAACTCGCCGATGTGCGCAGTTTTGGTGGGTTATCACGGCTCACCGACAAGTTCGGTGGCCCGTTCAGTGCGTCGGTGCCGGGGCTGGAAGTACGGCAGGAGATCGAGCGCAATCGTGGCGCTGCAACAGCCGATTCATTTGATACTCACATATATGCGAACCCACCGTCTGAGCATGCACTCACTATGGATGATCTCGCGATGGCGCTGAATGAGCCCTATCGCGTACTTGTCGAACAGCGATTTGATATTCGCCTGCCAGCTGAAACCGAAGCGGCATCAGAAGACATCGATCTTGTGATCGGTCGTCTTCACGAACACCAGCTTGGTGATTCCATGTTGCGCGCACTCGAGTCAGGTGTCGCGGTTCTAGATGAATGGAAGCAACTGCGCTTGAAGTCAGGCACTTTGCCGCCCGGCAAGCTGGGCGACAGTGTGCTTGGTGAAGTGCAGAGTCTTGTAGAAGCGATTAACGCTAAGGGTGTGCACTATCGCGATGGCAAGCAAGCCGAAGTAAAAGCCTTCAATAACAACATCGCCACACCCGGCGTTGTGGTGATCGGCAATGCGGTTGTGCATGGAAATCGAGTGATTACCACCACCTATGCCAAGCAGAAGCGCTCCCGCTTGATCGCACCGTGGTTCACTGTTGCCTCGCTCACACTCGAGTACCCAGATACCGAATGGGAAGCGGTGGTGCTGTGCAGTAACGATGATCGCGATGGCGCCACCGAAGACCGCATTCTGATCGCCGGCGAAACCCCAGAGCAGCGCATCGAAAATGCACGCAAGATCCTGGAGTTCGGCGTGGACATGCGCCGCCGTTCATTGCAGTCGGTATTGCCAGTAGGCACGGATGTTTCGTGGCTAATTGGTTCGGGTGCTGCCAAGACCAACGTTGGTAAAGCACTCACGTATGCGTGCAACTACAACGAGGTCTACAAGCTCGTGCGCGGTGTAGAGGATCTGTGGCAGTTGCGTCGAGAAGCACCCATCAAAGATTTTGATGACACCATTGCCGACGGTGTGTTAACCGCCGATCAGCTTGATGCCGAAGATGTTGGGTATCGCGCACGGCGTTATGCCAAGTGGCTGTTCAATGTGTGGTCAACCACCACGCTTGAGCCCACCGCCAAAGTGAAGCGAGCGAAGAAATGAGCAGCGGGAAATGAGCACGGTGTTCGATATCGCAGGGCCGTTACCCACTGGCGTCACGGTGCTAGAGGCGAGTGCTGGCACGGGCAAAACCTTTGCTATCACCGCACTTGTCACGCGCTACATCGTCGAATCGGGTCACACTGCAGACCAGGTGTTGATGGTCACCTTCGCCAAAGGTGCGGCTGCCGAGATGCGCGAGCGTCTGCGGGCCCGCCTGCGTGATGCGATCAGCGCACTGGAGGGGAGCGCCCCGCCAACCGACGCTTGGCTCACTCCTATATATATAGATGAACCCACCGCCCGAGCTGAGCGGCTC
>CAIYHK010000306.1 GCA_903925985.1 uncultured Actinomycetes bacterium | reverse complement strand
CTTTCATACGATGAGGAAGAAGTTCTTCTCGTTCACAAAACCACGGCATCCAACTCTCCATGCCATCGAAGATCTGGCCTTCTGCGATGCGCTCCCATTGTTCGCGACCCCAAGGTTCGACTGCTGTAAGTTCACGTGCTCGATCGCGGAGTGCATTTTCAACGAAGAATTCACGCGCAGGAACGATTTCAGCTCGTTCTAGGCCGTGCAGTGTGCGCTGATCATTGACATCAAAAGTGACTAAACGGTCAACCTCGTCGCCCCACAAATCAATTCGGATTGGCACTTCTCCAACTGCGGGGAAGATGTCGATAATCGCGCCTCGTCGTGCGACTTCGCCGCGATGTTCCACGATGTCTTCGCGTCGATAGCCGTGTGTGACCAGCCATGACATCAATTCGTCTGGGTCAACATTCTGACCAGGGATGATTAATCGTGGCGTGTGTGATTCATCGCCTGGACCGAGTCGTTGCAGCAACGCGCGCACACTGGTCACAACAACTTTTACACGGTCCAAATTTTCGATTACGGCCAAACGCTGGCCCATGGTCTCGACAGCGGGACTCACACGTTCGAACGGCAACGTCTCCCACGCAGGAAAAAGCTCAACACCGTCGGTGAAACCCGCAAGGTCGTCGGCGAGATGTTCAGCTGCAGTGCCAGTTGGAAGCACCACAAGCGTCTGTCGGCCCGAGCTTTGAGCAATTGCGGCAAGAACAGCTGAACGAGCCGCTTCAGGGCAGGCGAGAGTATCTATGGAGCCAGAGAGAGCCTGCTTGACTGCAGGGTCGCGGGTGATCATGCCCGCGAGGCCAGCAAGAACGGTCATATTGCGTTGTACTCACGCATTGCGACATCGGTGCCACTTGCGATTATCAACTCCAAGGCATCAGCCGCGCGAGCAACCGCTTCATCAAGAATCTGGCGCTCCTGCAGCGGGACACGCTTCAATACGTGGTCCGCGCCTTGCTCTTTGTTGCGTGGTTTACCGATCCCGATTCTCACTCGGACAAAGTCTTGAGATTTGATGTGCTGATTGATTGATCGGAGACCGTTGTGTCCTGCGAGTCCGCCACCAACCTTCACCCGTAAAACGCCGGGTTCGAGATCAAGTTCATCGTGCACAATCACGATCTGGTCCGGTGTCACGGCATATTTTCGGGCGAGCGAACCGACGGCTTCGCCAGATTCGTTCATGTACACAGTTGGAACTGCGAGAACTACAGAGCCGAGTTCAGCAACAACTGCTTTAGATCGTGACAACTTGAGATTGGTGTTTCGGCGTGAAGCAAGAAGCTCTACTGCTTCGGCCCCAACGTTGTGTCGTGTGCGCGCATACTCGCGCCCTGGATTGCCAAGCCCAACTATCAGATGGGTTATCGGGGTGCCTCGGCGCTGTCGCATGGAATCGGTGGCTCAGTGCGCCACCAAGTTTCACTCAGCTGCAGGTGCGGCTGGAGCGGCTGCGTCGGCACCGGCTTCGCCAGCAGGAGCGGCTACTTCTTCCTTGGCCTGGAACAGAGTGGTGACAACAGCTGTATCAGGATCGCCAACAGCGGATACGCCAGCAGGAAGGACAACTTCGGACAAACGAATTACGTCGTATGGCTGCATCTCGGTGACATCAATCAAGATTTCGTTTGGCAGTGTCATCGCGGTGCAACGGATGTCAATGGTGTCAACAGCGGCGTCCACGAGACCACCCTCGGCAAGAACGGCTTTCGCAGTACCTGTTAGGTGAACGGGTACAGCAACCGTGATCTCTTCGTTCATGTTGATCTGCTGGAAGTCAATGTGGCTCACAGTGCGTCGAACTGGATGACGCTGGAGTTCTTTGACGATCGCGGGGTAGGTGCTGCCGTCCACAGAAAGTTCAAGAATTGCGTTCACGCCAGCTGGGCCAGAGAGAGCAACACGCAGATCACGACGCTCAACGCTGAGAGCAATTGGGGTCATGCCGTGTCCGTAGAGAACACCTGGGATGCGACCCTCGGCGCGCAGGCGGCGCGAAGCAGAAGAGCCCGTGGGGCGATTGGCGAGAGCTGTGAGGCTTGTTTGGTTTGACATTGGGACCCTCCGAGGCAGGGAAATCAGGCGACTTGAGCCAAGGGGGTAAGAGTTTAGGACTGGTTTTCCCCGCCGAACAATTCGCTCACGGAGGTCTCGTCGAATACGGCCGCGAGGGCGTCGGCGAGGATCGGCGCTACGGACAAGACCTGAATCTTGGGGATCCGCTTCTCCACGGGCAGGGGCAGGGTATTTGTAAGCACCACGCGGCTAATTGGGCCGTTTTCGAGGCGCTCAATGGCGGGGCCCGAGAGCACCCCGTGGGTAGCCATAGCCCAGACTTCAGTTGCTCCACGGGCGAGGAGCAACTCCGCAGCGGACACGATGGTGCCACCGGTGTCGATCATGTCGTCGGTGAGGATGCACACTCGACCCTCAACTTCTCCGATCACCTCTTTTGCGACCGCAACGTTGGTTGTGCCTTTGGGTCGGCGCTTGTTGATGAACGCCACGTCAGCATTCATGTCGGACAAGTGCTGAGCGAAACGTTCTGCAACTTTCACACGACCAGCGTCAGGAGAAACAATCACGATGTCTTTTGGCGCGTTGGCGCGCACATAGTGCTCAAGAACTGGAAGAGCAGTTAAGTGATCCACCGGGCCATCAAAGAATCCTTGGATCTGCCCGCTGTGAAGATCAATTGAAATCATGCGCTTAGAGCCCGCTGCACGGAACATATCGGCAAGCAGTTTTGCGGTGATGGGTTCGCGACCTTCGGCTTTGCGGTCTTGGCGGGCGTAACCGTAGAACGGGCACACAGCAGTGATTCGCTTCGCTGATGCTCGCGCCGCAGTATCAATCATGATCAGCTGCTCCATGATCGAGTCATTGATGGATTGTCCATCGACACCGAAGTGGGTCTGCATAATGAACACGTCAGCGCCACGAATGCTCTCGTTAAACCGCGGGCGAATCTCGCCGTTAGCAAACTCGATGATGTTGGGATCGCCAAGTTTCACACCAAGGTGCTGTGCAACTTCGGCTGCGAGTTCGGGATGAGTGCGACCCGAATAGAGGGCGAGACGTTTAGTCGTCACCTTGTCAATCGTGTTGCCGTTACCGTCGCTGGAAGTGTTTTGCGCAGAGCCCATTGCTCTACGAGTGTAGGTGGGCGAAAGGACCCACGATTGTGTCCGCGTCCACGGTGCAGTTCTCACAAACTGAATACTGAACCTGTGCGCCTCGCTCGACAGTGGTGTCAATGAGCCTGGTGTTTGGACCGATTTCGCACGCATCGCCGATTCGGGTGCGGCCTTGGAGCAGAGTGCCTGGCAAGAGGGTCACATCCTGGCCAATTTCCACGGTTACATCGATGAAGGTTTGATCCGGATCAAACATGGTGACCCCATTAAGGAGCCAGAACTTGTTGGTGCGCCTACGCAGCTCGCGTTCGGCGACTGCGAGCTGCCAACGGTCATTGACGCCAGCCGTTTCGGCTTCGTCAGCCTCAACACTGCCTACACGGTGACCCATTCCAGAGAGGATTTCGAGAGTATCGGTCAGGTAGTACTCGTCTTGTGAGTTTTTGTTTGACACACGCCTGAGGGCAGGGCCGAGGAGGTTGCGCTGGAACGCAAAAATTCCGGTGTTGATCTCGCGGATTGCCAACTCTTCGGTCACAGCATCTCGCTGTTCAACGATTTTCATAACGCGACCATCTCTGGCGCGCACGATGCGTCCATAGCCAGTAGGTGACTCAACCACGGCAGTGAGAACAGTGGCGGCATTTCCACTTGATTCGTGGGCGTTGACCAGTGCCTCAATGGTTTCGGTGCGCAACAGGGGAGTATCACCGGGAAGAACAATCACGGTGGAGGTGTCGTCTAGCTCGTCACCGGATAGGGCGGTCAAACCTATGAGGGCTGCATGCCCCGTTCCGTTTTGTTGTGCCTGCTCGACGAAGTTCACATGGGCCCAGTCAGGAACCTGCTCGCTTACTTTTGCTGAAACACGGTCACCACCATGGCCCACCACGACAACGGTGCGATCAGGCTTCACGTTCTCAAGGGCATAGATGACATGCATCACCATGGGACGACCACAAATCAAGTGCAAAGGTTTGGGTCGTGTTGATCTCATGCGAGTGCCACCGCCAGCGGCTAGCACGATCGCAGAAACTGTCATGGAACTGTTTTAGTCCCATTCGACGGCTTAGATGGTTCCGGGGAGAGGACTCGAACCCCTATTCTCTGGACCAAAACCAGATGTCCTGCCATTGGACGACCCCGGAGCGGGTCAGGCTCAAGGCTAGCGGAGGAGGGTTTTTGCCCCAGCACCCCCATTTCACCCAAACGAGGTTCACGGACTACTTTGGAACTTCCTATGGGTTCACTGATCAAGAAGCGCCGCAAGCGTATGCGCAAGAAGAAGCACAAGAAGATGCTTCGCCGCACGCGCCATCAGCGTCGTAAGTAGTAGTTAGTACCTCGCTAGGCGAGGGTTTCGGTGAAATACACCCGTGCATCAGGCAGCGCTTTTGCGATGTCTTCGATGTGTCCATGCACAAACCAAGTTGCACCACTGCCAGCCAAGATCGGCTCGAGTCCAAGTGCTTTTATCTGGCTGCGCCATCTACCAAGGTCTGGGTATGCGGTGCACGCAGCAGGCTCCAGGTCATTGACTCCATCGCTGGTTGGGCCGCCGAGATCATCCCAGGTTTTGTACACAACCGGTGTAGACACCTGTAGGGGTGGAACGATGAGTGTCAGAGGCAATGTGTGCGAATTCGCGGGCAAGGGTTCGACGATCTCGCCAATGCCACGCACTCGTGCGCGACCACCGACCATGCAAAACGGAATATCGGCCCCGATGCGCGAAGCCGAATCAAGATCGGTGTAACCCGCCCATCGCAACACGGTTGCTGCATCAGTCGATCCACCTCCGAGCCCACCACCGTGGGGAATGTTTTTTACGATCTCCACTGCTGCAGTTCGATTTGCAAGTGCGAGAGCACGGAGCGCGATGTTTGACGCGTCGTTTGGTACACCTTCGGCAAATGGGCCCGAGATCTGCAATGACGTGTTGGATGATTCTGTAATTCTCACTGTGTCAGACAGCGCAACTGAGACCATCTCGGCATCGATCAAGTGGTAGCCATCAGAACGCACGCCAGTGATGCGCAGAGAGAGTGTGAGTTTTGCTGGAGCGATCAGCTCAACGCTTGACACAGCCGCCCCCATTCCTCCACACCAAGTTCTTCAGGGCGGGCATCGGAAGCCACGCCAGCTTGCAGAAACTGTTCTTCTGAGACCACGCCCGCGAGTGATCGACGCAACATTTTGCGGCGTTGCCCAAATGCGGTTCGAACCAGCGTGAACATGCGTTGTGGATCTGCGGAAACCGCAGGGCTCGTTCGGCGATCAATCTTCACTAGCGCAGAGTTCACCTTGGGCCGCGGGAGAAATACCTGAGGAGAAACTGTTCCAACGATTCGTGCCTGTGCCCAAAAAGAGATTTTTACTGACAGCGCACCAAAAGCACTGGTTCGCGGTGCTGCAACCATGCGCTCACCGACTTCGTGTTGCACCATCACAAGCATCGATTTGATCTGAGGAACTCCGTCCAGGAGATCGGCAACTAGTGGCGTGGCGACGTTGTATGGCAAGTTGGCAATGAGCTTCCAGTCGGTGAACTCACCGAGAACATCATTCCAATCAATCTTCATTGCATCAGCTTCAATGACACGGAGTTGCCCAGGATTGTCGGCTTCAAGTTCCCGCAGAATTGGTATTAAACCGCGGTCAACCTCAATTGCGAGTACCTGGGCTCCTGTTTCAAGCAGAGCCCTGGTCAGCGAACCGAGTCCCGCACCGATCTCGATCACGCGATCATTTGCATCAATCTCTGCCAGTGAAGCAATCCTCCGCACGGTGTTGGCATCGACCACAAAGTTCTGCCCCAACGCCCTTGATGGTGCAAGCCCGTGTGTTGCCAGAAGATCTGAGGCTTCCCGTCGCGAGAGTGTCACCAGGTGATCTCAACTGGTAGCGGTGCATCGGCAAGCTCACCAATCAGCAGATAGTTGTTGGTGTTGAGAGTAATGATCGATCCAACCGGAGGAGGCAAGTAGGCGACATTGAAGCAAGTTGTCTGACGACCTGTATTTAGATTTGTGATTGTGATGACAATCCCAAGTGGAACTTTTTCTGTGTGGCACTTGCCGTTGGTGTCGTCACTGAAGCGATGGAACGAAGCAAATCCTGCAAGTCTGTTTTGCCCATAACCCGAGCCATAGGCAATCGGGTTAGTTGCAGTTGGAATGCTGGTCTTTGGGCCTTCGATGTACACGGGCGCATCCGGCTCACCTTCAATTGGTGGAAGGCTGCTTTGAAACTCGGTCGTGGTGGTTGTATCTGCCGTCTCGGCATCCGGCTCAGAATTTCCAGTGGTTGCCCAGATGATCGCCGCAGTCGTGACACCAACAGCCAACAGCACGCGCACGCGTCGACGTTTGTAAGTAGTTGGATCCATTGTGGGCAATTTCTGGTGCAGTCAACCCGCGGTTACGGGCGAATTCCGGGGAAAGCGTTAAACGCATTCTCTGTTGTGATTTTAGAGGCCTCTTGGGCAGAAATGCCCAGCACCTCGGCAACCTTCGCGCCCACAAGGGATACGAGCGCTGGCTCATTTGGTTTGCCACGATGTGGGACCGGCGCGAGATAAGGCGAGTCGGTCTCAATCAGAATGCGATCACGTTGTGCGTATCGCAGAGCTTCGCGTGTCGCATCAGCATTTTTGAATGTGATGATGCCCGAGAATGACAAAAAGCCACCTCGACGCAAGCATTCGGCTGCTTCATCGGGTCCACCTGTGAAGCAGTGGAAAACAACATTTCTCGGCATGCCCTCATGATCAAGTATGCGGAAAGTATCCGCCCATGCATCGCGTGTGTGAATGACAAGAGTCAGATCAGTTTCGTTTGCCAATCGGATGTGTTCGGCGAATACTTGTTGCTGTATCTCATGTGGTGAGTGGCTGTAGTGGTAGTCGAGTCCACATTCACCGATGCCAACGACTTTTTTTCGCGTAATCAGATCGCGAATTGAGTCAGTGCCTTCGGTTGCGTCGTGAGGGTGCACTCCAACGGTGCTGAACACGAAATCATTGGCTAGAGCAATTTCATTTGCGAGGATGCTCGTATCGCGGGCAGTACCAACACACACCATCCTCGTGACATTTTCTGAGACAGCAGCCGCAATGGTGCCGTCTACCGTGTTTCCCTCTCCGGGGTCGTAAACATGACAGTGAGTGTCAACCCACATGTGTCAGACCTGCTTACGGGGAAACAGTGATTCACCCTTGGTGACTTGAACGCCGCCTGGATATCCGCCCCATGCCGCAGCATCGGGAAGTCGTTGCTCGGAGACATCTCCACTCATGCCGATTCGTTCCCAGATCGCTTGGGCAGTTGATGGCACCGCGGCAACAGTGAGGAGGGCAACAATGCGAAGCGCTTCCAGCGCATCGCCCATTACGGCGTCGACTGCAGGGCCAGGTTCTGCTTTCCAGGGCTCGTTGTTTTCAAGATGGGAATTAGTGGCTCTAATGAGTTGCCAAGTTGCATCGAGAGCTTTGCTCGGCTGAACGGCAGACCATGCAGATTGTGCAGCAGCCACTGCCTCTTTTGCAGATGCTGCAAGAGGACTGGATTCTGAAGGTCTCGGACCGATGCCATCACATTTCTTGCCAACAACAGTTGCAACCCTCGCGAGGAGATTGCCGAGGTTGTTTGCAAGATCAGAGTTATAGCGAGCAACAAGACCTTCGTAGGTGAAATCACCATCGTTTCCGTATGGGGTTTCAGCCAATACGTAGTAGCGAAAACCATCAACACCAAAATCATCAATTAGGTCGAGAGGATTAACCACATTGCCGGAGGTCTTACTCATCTTCTCGCCACCGACTAACAGCCAGCCGCCAACAGCCCAACCCTTTGGTGGCTCAATACCTGCAGACATAAGCATCGCTGGCCAGTACACACAATGAAATCGTATGATGTATTTTCCAATGAGATGAAAATCAACTGGCCACCATGACTCGAACTTCGCATCGTCGGTTCCATAACCAATCGCTGTGAGGTAATTCGAAAGTGCGTCAAACCACACGTAAGCCACGTGCGATTCGTCAAAGGGGAGTGGCACACCCCACTTCAGGGTCTTTCGGCTGACAGAAAAGTCATTCAAGCCTTGCTTGATGAATCCCACGACTTCGTTCATGCGGTGTGGTGGTGTGATGGCGGTTGGGTGATCTGCGTACCACTTGAGCAATCGATCCTCAAACCTTGAAAGTCGAAAGAAGTAG
>CAIYHK010000305.1 GCA_903925985.1 uncultured Actinomycetes bacterium | reverse complement strand
GGGATTATCGGAGCGGCACCATGCCGCACAATCTGCACTTGCTGCACTTGCCGACTCAGGTATCAGTGCCAAAGATGTTGATGGTGTTGCTACCTGGGGCGGTGACGCAACAGATTTTGCACACATGCTTGGATTCGGCCCACAAAAGTGGTTCCTCACAGTTGGTGTTGCCCCTGCATTCATCTCCCCAGCAATGCATGCGTGGATGGCGGTCGCAACTGGACAAGCTGACACTGTTGTGGCGTGGCGCATCATGATGCAGCAGCCGAGTTCTGCCGCCATGGCCTCCGGTTCAACCGGCTCAATGATGGCTGGGATGTCCGACTACCACTACAACATGGCGTTTGGAAACTTCAGCCCAACTGTGTGGGCTGGTCTCATGATGAACCGTTACATGCACGAGACAGGTGCAACCGAAGAAGACTTCGCGAAATTTGCAGTCATCCAACGCGACTACGCAAGCCGTAATCCAGATGCACTACTTCGCGATCCACTCACTGCCGAGGAATACCTTGCCAAGCCGTACATAAACAAGCCGCTGCGAATCCTTGACTGTGACTACCCATGTGACTCTGGTTCAGCAGTTATATTCACCACCGAGGAACGCGCGCGTGACCTGAAACAGCCGGTTGTTCTGGTTGAAACTGCGAGCCACGCCACGATTCACAACATGAACTTTGAAACGCTGCCTGACATGGTGCGTACTTCGCCTGTACAAGCTGCGGAAAATCTTTGGTCCCACACGAGTATCAAGCCATCAGATGTTGACACAGCTCAGCTTTACGATGGCTTCAGTTTCATCACAATGAACTGGCTTGAAGCACTGGGGCTCTGTGAACCCCTCGGCGCCCCGGAATTCATTCGTAATGGTGGCACCACCCTCAATGGAAAGGTTCCTACCAATACTGATGGTGGAGCAATCAACGTGGGTCGCAGGCATGGTGCAAACTTCTGTATTGAATCTGTACGCCAACTCCGAGGGCAGTCAACAAGCCAGGTCAAGGATGCCGAAGTTGCAGTGTGGGCAAACGCCGTTGGGCCGTTCGCGGGTGCAATGTTGTTGACCAAGGGTTAATCGCGTGGGCGACCTCATCAACGACCCGCAAACCTCGACAATTGCACGCCAGCCGCGTTCGGCGCGGCGCACATCACATGTTGATATGGACACCCCAAGCAGATTTGAGGTGAACATAAAGGGAGCTGCCCGAGATTTTGTTACAGCAGCTGATGGATCCGCCAGCACCGTAGGAGAAGCCAATATCGACATCTCCACCGAACCTGGATACAAACTCTCCCGCGCCAGTTGTGAACCAGGACAGAAGATCATTGAACAACTCATAGGCCGTGTAGTTGGTCCGGGTTTTCGCGCCGCACTCGCTGAGGCGATGGATGGATCAATCTCGGTTGAACACCCTGCCTACTTGTTGATGGATGAGCTTCCCGTAGCTGCACTTATTTCGGGATACATAGGGCTTTACCTCAACACTCTTGGCAACGCCGGAAATGGATCGGGGCTGAAGGCGGATATCTGTGCTGGCTGGATTGAGTCAGGGACAATGATTCAATCACTCAAGAAAGTCGGGAAAATACCAACACCAATGGGCCCGCCAGCACCGGATTTGTCGTTGGGAAATGACTCCAACAGTTGGCACAGCATGCCCAAACTACAAAGTGGAGCAATGCGCCGCCGCCGATTGATTGACGTATGTGATGCACGCGTGTTTGCAATGTTCCGCGACACATTCATTGCACCCGATACAGGGATTGAAACGGTCTTGCACGAGTATTCGATTCATGCGGAATATGACTTCAACACCGAACAATTCACATCATGTGTCGCTACCCCACATGTCCTTCCATGGCCTGAGTGCCCAAATGCAGCAGCAAGTGCTCAGCGCATTGTCGGCAAGTCAGCCGAAGAAGTTCGCGATTTTGTACGCCGTGAATTCAATGGCATCTCAACGTGCACACATCTGAATGACCTATTGAGATCACTTGGTGATGTCGCCACTCTTGGCGCTTTGATTTCTCGCTGATCAATCAGTGATTGGCAGGTTCATCGCCCACGCGCCGGATTCCAGCGAGTTGGCAATTTCAGAGAAGTGTGAGCTGTCGCGAATCTGATCCCAGTGCGCCACAACATCTTCAGCTGTAACGGCTTTGTCGCCATGACGCCATCCGTCACCTTGCGCGACCCATGTGCGCGCAAAGATGCCCCAACCCGCGAGGAAAGTTTCGCCATTGACTGTGCTTGATTCATGGCTAAGAGCAACCACCAACGGGCTCACCTTTGATGGTGCCATTGGGTCATCTTCCTTGTCCTCACCCATGGTGAGACGTGTTGCGGCCATAGGGGCGATTGCATTGGTGAAGATGTTGTTCTTCGCACCTTCAATTGACATAACACGCATTAGGCCAACAATTCCGAGTTTTGCCATCGCGTAGTTCGCCTGGCCAAAGTTGCCAAACAAACCAGAAGCCGACGTGGTGACGACAATTCGGCCACCACCGTTTTCTTTCATCCAAGCAAAGGCTGGCTGACAGGTGAAGAAAGTACCGCGGAGGTGCACATTCAGTACGGCGTCAAGCGACTC
>CAIYHK010000304.1 GCA_903925985.1 uncultured Actinomycetes bacterium | reverse complement strand
GCAGGCGATGACTCAGACACGCACTTGTGTCGAACGTGCCTTAGCCGAGCGACTCGGCGACTAAGCGTTGGTGTTAACTGTGGTTGGAAGTGTCTGACCCGCGAGATCCGTACCAAGCATGATCAGCACCCAAGCTTCGCCAACACTTCCATCTTCTGTAGGAATCACAGCTGGCATAGCCTCAACTGGCTTGCCACCCAGAACTGCCGAGACAACTTGTGCTTCCGCTTCATGACCAGCAACAAAGAGAACCTTGGTTACCGTCTGCTTTGTGGTTGCATCTGATGCGTTTTTCGCAGGCTGAACCAAAAATCCACGTGCAAGCAATTGCTGTCCCAACTTCGCTGCACTCTGGGCAACACCAGACGCGTTAGCAACTTGGATCTTGAATCCGTTCGTAGCAACCGCTGTGGTGGTGGTTGTGTTTTCAGCGGTCGTAGTTGTGGTGGTGTCTTTTGGCTTTGTGGTGCTTGACCCATCGTCGCCGCTTAGGTCTTGCAGAATCAGAAAACCAATCAGAACGGCCACCACTGCAACAACGATGCTGAGTGTGGAGTTGAAATTTTGGCCACCAGACGGGCGCGCTCGGCGTGGCATTTGAGTGCTCATGAGTCGGATCCTCCATTAGTTGAGTCCGCTGCGGATGCTTCAACGGTAGTTCCAAGTCGACCGTTACGGCGCCGCGCCCTCTCGCGCCTAAGGCGGCGAACAACGAGGGGATCGGCTTCCAGCGCCTCAGCCTTATCTATCAAGGCATTCAACTCTTGGTAATACGCCTCGGGTGAGATCTGAAAGCGCTCACGAATCAGAGATTCCTTGGGGCCATCTAGCGACCACCAGCCTTGTTCAAAGGACAAAATCGCCAGTTCGCGTTCGCTCAAACTCATAAACCCATCCTAAAGGATTGAGGCATACCCAAACGGGCGCTTCGCAGAGCCGGGTGTGGGAATCGAACCCACGACAACCGCATTACAAGTGCGGTGCTCTGCCAACTGAGCTAACCCGGCGTACCGCCAATGTTAGAGCCCGAAGGCCGTGGGCCAAGAGGCGAAAAGTGAACGCAATAAGGTCCTATTGGCGGCGGCGAGCCACTTCATATACGGCAAGTGCACCAGCAACTGAAACGTTGAGAGAGGACAGTCGTCCCAACATCGGAATACTCACGATCATGTCGCAGCGCTCGCGAACGAGACGCGAAAGGCCCGCACCTTCTGCACCGAGAACCAAACAAACTGATTCAGTTGCAAGATCACCAAGATCAAATAACGATCGATCCGCGGCATCGTCGAGACCTACCACCCAGATTCCAGCCTCACGCATTTTTGTTATCGCTGCGGGTAAACCACCGACTAACGCCATTGGTACATATTCGATCGCACCAGCAGCACTCTTGGCCACAGTTGGTGTCACATGTACCGCACGATGACGCGGGAGAATCACCCCATCCACGCCAGCACCATCACAGCAACGAAGAAGTGCACCCAAGTTGCCTGGATCGGTCACACCATCTACGGCGACAAGAAATGACTTTTGTGATTTCGCTCCACGTATTAGTTGGTCAAACTCAACTTCCGGCAACGGTGCTGCAAAAGCGATGATGCCCTGTGGTGCCTCGCTGCGCGCTTGCTGTTCGAGTCGCTTGCGATTTACCTCCATCACTTGAACCCGCACTTGGTGTGCGATTTCAACGATGTCATTCACGATGTCGTTCTCGTCAAGATCGGAAGCAACCCAAACTTCACGGACTTTGCGTTTTCCAGCGAGCAGAAGTTCTCGTACTGCCTGACGCCCTTCGACTTGCTCACCTCCGAGACCTTTGTCCTTGGGTTTGCGCGATTCGTCGCGTGGTGCACGGCCTGCACTACCGCGTGCTGAGCCACCACCAGCGCCTGCGCCACGTCGCGCACCGCCACGTGAGTCACGTTGCGATTGTGGGCGACCTCCACCGCGTGCACCTTGTTTGGCTCGCGAACCGCGACCAGTCTGTTTCTTGGGTGGACGCGGCATCAGGACTCCTTAACAATCAATGCAGACGCAAGACACGCAATACCCTCACCTCGACCAATCGCGCCGAGCTTCTCCGCACGCCTGCCTTTCACAGTGACGGGTGCGCCAACGATGTCCGAGAGATTCTTTTGCATCACCGCTTTTACTGGCGCAATCTTTGGCTCTTCACAGATCAAGCTGCAGTCAACGTTTGCAACTGACCAGCCAAGTGCACTGAGTTTGCCGACTACCTCGCGCAATAGAGCCAGTGAATCAACTCCCTTGTGCTTGGGATCGGTATCTGGGAAATGTTCACCGATGTCACCAAGCCCCGCAGCCCCAAGGAGCGCATCAGCAATGGAGTGCGCGACAACATCGGCGTCACTGTGACCCGCCAGTGGACGCGCGTTGGGAAACTCGACTCCCCCGAGTATCAACTTGCGTGAGAGATCATCAACGTGTGCGTGAATATCAAAGCCTTGGCCGATCCGGATGTTTGCAGTCATTTCTTTACCTCGTTGCGCGCCCACTCAAGATCGTCTGGCATCGTGATCTTTCTCGCTGTGATCTCACCATTCACAACGACAATCTTTCCCCCTGCGCGCTCTACCAACTCGGCATCATCGGTTCCCTCTTCACCAGATGCGTGGGCCGCCCGTAGCTTTTGAGCGGCAAAAGCTTGCGGAGTCTGAACAGCAACTATGCGAGCACGTGGGACCGTGCGAGTGACTACACCAAAGTTGTCGACCTCTTTAATGGTGTCGTTGACCGCAATCCCGGGCACTGAGCCATCAGCACCACCGCGCACAGACTCGACTACACGCCAAAAGAGGTCCTCTGAGGCCAATGGCCGTGCCGCATCATGCACACAGATGATCTCAGCAGTTTCTGGCACAGCATCAAGACCAGCTCGCACCGACTCACTTCGTGTGGCACCACCTTCGACTGAAATGCAGCCATTGGGAAGTTGCAGACCGAGTCGATCAGTCGCCAAAACAACCACGACACCGTCACTCACAGTAAGTGCTTGTGCGATTGCGTGATCGAGAACTGTTTCTGCACCCAATGACTCGAACTGTTTTGGTTTACCAAATCGTGTGCCTGATCCCGCGGCAACCACAATCGTCCAAATTGCAGAGTCGTTACGGTGTGGCACAACTTCAACGGTAGTACCCTCAAATGTGTCATGACCCATGAAGCAGTCCTCGCCTCCACTCCATTTTTCGCCTCAGCGCCTCAGGATGTTGTTGCTCGCGTTGCCGAAGCAGCTAACACTCGTGATCTCGTCCGTGGTGATGTTCTTTTCCACGAAGGCGACGAAGCCGATGCCTTATATGTGGTGCTGAAGGGTCGCATCGCGATCGCAATTGAGAACAAGCCCATCGATAGTCGTGAGAGTGTTGTTGCGTTGATGGACACGGGTGATCTGTTCGGTGACATGGGTTTGCTGGATACTGGATTTCGTTCGGCCAATGCACGTGCGCTGGAGCCAACCACAGTTCTTGAGGTTCCATATCCACCGATCAGGGCCGCATTGAAAGAATCTCCCGAGCTCCTGTGGGGCGTTACCACCCTTCTCGTGCAACGTCTCCGTGCCATGGACGAAGCACTCGCGGACTCAGTTTTTCTCGATGTCACGGGTCGCACCGCCAAGCGGTTGCTCGAACTCTCTGAAGGCAAAGATGAATTCAACTTGCCGATCACACAAGAAGAACTCGCTGGGATGGTTGGTGCATCGCGCGAGCGTGTGAACAAGGCGATTGCGTCGTTCATCAAACTCGGCTGGCTCACACAGTCCGATCGGCGCTACAGCATCACGCAACGCGCAAAACTCGAAGCACGCGCACGCTGACTCGAATTAGCCGAGTAACCAGTCGCGCGCTTTTGCCAGCGCATTAGTTGCATCGGCTGGACGATACGAAGGTCGCGCCGGGTCGTGCACGAAGCCATGATCAGCTTCGGGATAGAGAGCGACTTTCACCCTGAGATCGATCAACTTCTCGACATCAAGACGCGGTGTCCAATGGTCTTTCCCACCGATGATTGCGAGCACGCGCTCTGGGTGTCCGGCGGCCATGTGCTGAATTGGTTCGCGCTGGCCAGGTCCTTGCCAGTTTTCTGGCAACACGATGATCCCGTAAAACGAAGCGATCTTGGCAAAAGTGTCTCGCGCACTCGCCTTGAAGCAATACATCCCTCCCATGCAGAAACCCATGAGCACATTGCGACTTCTGCCTAGCCTCTTGGCAGCTGCATCCAGGTCGTCCAACAGTCGTGTGTCATCAAGTTTCGGAACCGCAGCAAAGCGATTTTCGATGGTTTCACCCGGCGCATCAGGAAATGGCTCTACTACGGCGACTGAGACATTCCATTCCTTGGCGAGACGCGCCGCGAGTTCATCAAACAATGGCCGCATACCCCAAATGTCAGGAATAAGCACTAGCCCAGTTGTCGATTCGGGTACCTCAACAACTTCAATCTGGGTCCCGCTCGGAAGGTGTTCGCGCACCTAAACATGGTGTCACATCACAGGAATTTTTCACAGTGAGAAATGCAGTGAGCGCGAATTAGCGATATGCGGTGATGCGGCGGTCGCAATCTGCTGGCATGCAAACAAACACTCACTTCCACATATCAAATCCCAACCATGTAATCCGATCGCTTGCAGGCGAATGGAACCTCCTAGAGCGTGACCCCCGCAATCTGCGGCGATGCATTCGGTGGGGTCTCTCCGGGGACACACCAAACACACTGTGTGACCTGGCAGTCCGAGCTGGTCTTGGCCAAGGCTGCGATCAAGACCTTGCCGATAAGTCTCTTTATGAGCTTGTGTGCGTAGCGGTTCACCATGGTGGGCGTGCAAAGGCGGATGTCGACCTTGCTACGCGCATTGTCATTCAACGCCTATTGCCCGGATTGATTTCAATCGCATCTCGGCGCGGTCGAATCTGTGACGGCGGGTTTGACGAAGCGTTTAGTCGAGTGCTCACAGAAGCTTGGACAACTGTCATTCACTTCCCAGTCGAAAGGCGCACGCACAAGATTGCAGTAAATATCCTTCGCGATTCTGAAAGCCGAGCGTTCTGGCGTGGTGATCGTGCGGCAAAAGTTGAGG
>CAIYHK010000303.1 GCA_903925985.1 uncultured Actinomycetes bacterium | reverse complement strand
ATGAGATTGTTTTTTGTACGAATAATTCCTTCAGCACAATTGCCGACCAGGAAAGTTTCTTAGCCGCAATCGGGATCGATGCCGCAAACAGGGTGGTCTCTTCGGCAACCGCGGCAGGGTCTTTGGTGCAGGCTGGTGAAGATGTGCTCGTGTGCGGTGGGCCAGGCATTGTTGAGGCTGTTACGGACCGTGGCGCGACTGCGGTTGTGCATGGCGAAAGCCTCACCGATGTGGATGCTGTTGTAGTGGGCTTTGATCAGACCTTTGACTATCTGAAACTCAAGATGGCAAGTGCGGCGGTGCGCAGTGGCGCACGACTCATAGGAACTAATCACGACCCGACCTATCCAACTCCTGAGGGTGAAATTCCTGGTGGAGGTTCTTTAGTGGCAGCAGTTGCATATGCGAGTGAAACCGAAGCCGTTTTTGCGGGCAAACCAATGCGGCCGATGTTCGCAGCCGCGATGTCTGTAGCTGAACGTTTAGTTGGCCGTGCGGTAGATGTAAACGAGATATTTGTAGTTGGTGATCGTGATGATTCCGACGGTGAGTTCGCACGGCGCAATGGAGTTCAGTTTTGCCACGTTCAAAGCGGCGTCAAGACCCCACCTTCAAGTGGAGTTAAGTCGTTTGCTGATTTAGCGGCCGTTGTCTCGCAATTGCTTGGAGCTCGTGATGCGTAGATCAAGGCTGGATCAAGAGCTTGTACGACGCGGAATGTTTGACAGTAGAACCGCTGCGCATGCGGCTATTGAGTCGGGTGTTGTGCTGGTTAATGGAGCAGTGGCTGATAAAGCATCGCGACAAGTTTCGACGGCTGATGCGATTGTGATCACCGAGCGTGCCCGCTATGTGGGCCGCGGTGGAGAAAAACTTGAAGCTGCATTTGAGCACTTCACGATTGTGGTCGCCGGCCGAGATGCTCTGGATGTTGGTTCTTCTACGGGCGGCTTTACGGACTGCTTGTTGCAGCATGGGGCAAGTTCGGTGGTGGCCATTGATGTGGGTCACAACCAATTGCACGAGCGCCTTCGCAAAGATCCACGTGTCAAATCTCACGAAGGACTCCACATCAAAGATGCGAGCACCGCTGTTGTGGGTGGTCCGTTTTCATTGATTGTGGTTGATCTGTCGTTCATATCGCTCAAGTCGGTTGCTGACCACATAATCGCACTCGCCGCGAGTAACGCGGATTTGGTTTTGCTGGTGAAGCCGCAATTCGAAGCGGGGAGAACCGAAGTCAGTAAAAGGCAAGGGATAATCCGCGATGAGGAGATACGCCAGCGAACTTTGGCAGAAGTGACCGAGTGCTATGTGGCTAAGGGCTTTACGATGGAAGGCGTGATTGATTGTCCCGTTCCCGGCGCCAATGGGAATGTTGAGTTCTTGCTATGGCTACGCGCCGGGGAGAGGAGTGGATCGTGAAACGAGTTCTCCTGGTCCCTCATCCGACCCGTACCGATGCCCAAGAACTCCTCAGCTCGGCGGCGGATTTTCTTGAGCGCCATGGAGCACAAGTAATTCGTCGTAGCGTCTCAGATTTTTCGGCCAAAGGCGGAGCGGAATTCGGTGTTGGCGAATTGGATCTTGTGGTCACCCTCGGCGGTGACGGAACCGTATTGCGTGCACTGCAGTTGGTTGGCGATTCTGAAACCCCGATCATCGCAGTCAATGCAGGAAACCTTGGCTATCTGACGGAGCTTGCACCGAACAAGTTGATGGCCACTTTGGATCGCTGGCTGCAAGGTGCTTCATTTGTTGAGGACGACCGCATGCTGCTTCGAGTGGAATGCAATGTCCGAGGCGTTGCCACGCATCGATTCGCACTTAACGAAGCAGTTGTTGAAAAACGCGAGTCGGGGCACACAGTGCGTGTTCGTGTGGACATCGACGATGAAGTATTCACATCATTTGTTGCAGACGGTGTAATTGTGGCCACGCCAACTGGCTCCACCGCTTATGCATTCTCAGCACGGGGACCCATCATTTCGCCCCGGCAACGTGCTGTTTTGATGACACCGGTTTCCCCTCACATGCTCTTTGACAGATCGTTAGTGCTTGCAGGAGATGAAAAGTTGCGGATCTCCGTTGAAAGCAACCGTGAAGTTGACCTTGTGGTTGATGGAACAGTGTTTGCATCTCTCGCTCACGGCGATACCGTCACCTGCACGGGAGCAGAACGCGTAGCCCGATTTCTCCGTCTCGAACCTCGTAGGTTCCATCGAATTTTGAAGACCAAGTTCGGTTTAGCCGATCAGGTGGGCGGTTTGGATGCTCAGTGAACTCCATATTGAGGGTTTGGGTGTAATCAGTAATTCCACAGTTCTCTTTGAGGACGGACTCGTGGCGATAACCGGCGAGACCGGTGCGGGCAAGACGATGATTGTTGAAGCAATCGATCTTTTACTGGGGGAGCGGTTTGAGGCATCAATGCTGCGCGCAGATTGTGACGAGGCGCGGATTGATGGCCGCTTCGAGATTGACGGCAAAGAAATAATTTTGTCGCGGGTGATGCCCCGTACCGGACGTTCAAGGGCCTATGTCGACGGTCGGCTGGCAACTGCCGCACAACTCACCGAAATTGGCGCGGGCCTGGTTGACCTGCATGGCCAAAACGCTCAACACAGCATTATTCGCATGGGCGTCCAACGCTCAGCACTTGATCAGTTTGGCAAAGTAGATCTCTCTCGTTTACGGGAACTGCGAGCAAGGCTCACGGAGATTGATGCTTCGTTGGCGACGCTAGGTGGTGACGCGCGTAGTAGGGCACGCGAAATTGATTTGCTTAAATTCCAGATCACAGAGATTGAGTCAGCGGGCATTACTTCGGGCGGTGAAGATGTCCATCTGGATGCGGAAGAAGATCGTCTTTCCAAAGCAACCCAATACCGCCAGTCTTTCATCACTGCTTACGGTTTGCTAAGCGATGACGATGGCGCACTGGACAAAGTCCACGCCGCTATCGCAGCCCTCGGATTAGGTGCGGCCAGCGAGGAGCTGGCGAATAAGTTGCGGGGAATTGTTGCAGAACTCGACGATGCAGTTGCTGAACTGCGATCCGAATCGGAATCCGTAGAAGAAGATCCAGAGCGACTTGAGGAAATTCGTCGACGCAGACACCTTCTGCGGGATTTGCGCCGTAAGTACGGTGAGAGGCTCGAGGATGTTCTGGCCTACTTCGATGAAGCGTCAACACGGCTAAACGAGATGCTGAGCCACGATGCCAGGGTTGCAAAGCTTGAGGCTGATCGTGCGGCCGCGCTCGATGAACTCGCAAAAGAAGAACTCAAGGTACTCGGCATTCGCAAAAAGGTGGCACCGAAATTGGCGGCTGCTGTGAATACGCTCCTGCCAGGTTTGGCTCTGGCCAATGCTCGCATCGAAATTGAGGTTCGAGGCAATGCAGGAGATGAAGTTGAAATTCGCTTCAGTGCTAATCCGGGGATGCCGTTGCAGCCGCTTTCGAAAGTGGCATCGGGCGGCGAAACGTCAAGGCTGATGTTGGCGATGAACCTTGTGTTGACTACCTCGCCTCCCACACTTGTTTTCGATGAAGTTGATGCGGGTATCGGCGGCGACGCGGCAAACACTGTTGCCGAGGCGCTGGGAAAACTCGGTCTTTCCCGTCAGGTTTTAGTCGTGACCCATCTTCCCCAAGTGGCGGCTTCTGCTGCGCAACAAGTGTTCGTCTCAAAGCGTGTTGAAGGCAAAATGACTATTGCTGAAGCAAATACCTTGAGCTCAAATGAACGAATCGCTGAGATCGCGCGCATGCTTTCAGGCGATGCTGAGAGTAAGACTGCTCTCGCGCATGCCAAAGAGATCATCAACGCCGCGAGGGCGCGGATTGAGGGGCGAGTCAGTTAAGTGTCTGGACAAATCGCAGGGATAGCAAAAGCTGGGTCACGAACCAAGGATCTGACGAAACGCCTTAATGCGGGTGAAGTTGCAGTTATTGACCACGAGGATCTTGATCCTGTGGCCGTCGATGCATTGATTGGTTCGCGTGTGGCTGCAGTTATCAATTGTTCACCATCGTTCTCTGGAAAGTATCCAAACGTTGGTCCACGGGACCTTGTTGCAGCTGGTGTATTGCTGGTTGATCTAGAGACACCAGGAATCATGTCAAGTATCAGTGACAACAGCGGTGTAGTTCTCAGTTGGGATACGAACGGTGCGGCGACTGTGGCGCAATTTGGGCAAACAATCGGTACTGGCAGAGTCCGTGATCTTGACACGCTGGATAATGAATTGACTGAGTCCAGACGCAATGTGGCTGATCAGTTGGAACGCTTTGCAGAAAACACGCTTGAATACATGCTCCAAGAACGTCACCTCGCGACCGATGCGCCAGATCTGCCCTTAACGCGTGTTGTATTCAAGAATCGGCATGTTTTGATTGTGGTGCGAGGCGTCGATTTCAAAGAGGATCTCGCGGCTCTTAAAACTTCTGGCTATTTACGTGAGATGAAGCCAATTGTGATCGGTGTCGACGGTGGAGCTGATGAACTCCTCGAACAAGGGATCACCCCCGATCTGATTATCGGAGACTTTGATTCGGTGAGTGAACACACACTGCGTTGTGGTGCCGAGCTCATCGTTCATGCTTATGCGGGTGGGCGAGCTCCAGGCGCTGAGAGACTCACTGATTTGGGTCTCAATTTCCTGCTCTTTGAAAGTGCCGGCACCTCGGAGGACATTGCGATGTTGCTGGCCTATGAACTTGGTGCCGAACTCTTGGTGGCGGTGGGAACACACTCGTCAATGGAGGATTTCCTCGACAAGGGCCGCAAGGGGATGGCTTCCACTTTCTTGGTGCGCCTAAAGGTTGGGCGCATGCTCGTGGATGCCAAGGGAGTTAATCGTTTGTACCGACCAGTAGTTCGCACACGTGATGCTTGGCTTTTCGCATCCGTGATGCTTGTTTCCTTGGTTGCGGTGGTAAGTATCAGTGAACCCGTAAGGCTTTGGGGTAAGAGCGTATGGGTTTGGCTCAAGTCCGTATTCGGCTGAGTCAGAACTTTTAGGATCAATAGCAATGATTAATGTCCGCTATCACATTTTTAGTCTTATTGCGGTCTTTGCGGCATTGGCGATTGGTTTGACCATTGGAACAACCGTCGTACGTGGTCCACTGGTTGACAACTTGCGTCAGAATCTCGATCGCGTTGAAGCACGAAATGAAACTGTGCGCACCGAAAACGAATCATTGCGCGAAGCTCTTCAAGCAGCGCATGTTTTAGATGATGGTGGCGGCGCATTGTTGGCTGGTCGCGCGCAAGGAACTCTCGTGCTTACAGTTGAGGAGCAGGGCGCCGATGGTGATTCCGTTAACGGTAT
>CAIYHK010000302.1 GCA_903925985.1 uncultured Actinomycetes bacterium | reverse complement strand
CATAAGTCGTGCGAGCTGGATCCCTATCACGCACCCGTGATCGCGGGGTGCATTTCTTTTGGGTCGTTGTCGCACAGCCATCTTCACCAAGTCCTTAAGAACATTCGTGCAGGCATGGCGGGGACGGTCAAGTCGATTCTGGATACGAGCGGCCATTACAGTTTAGTCATGTTGCGGAATGTCGACCCGATGTTTGCTTCTGCCGTCGACGGCGGTCTTCTTTGGGAGGTGTTGAGTTGGAAAATGGAACAAGAAGAGCCTGATGCATGCGTCATCATTCAAGCAGCACTGAATTCCAAGGGTGCTTTGTTCATGATAAGTCACGAAATGCAAGCATTTGCCCGCCTTTGCAACTTGGCATCCGTGTTAGCGGAGAATCGTTTGGCATCCTCGTTCGTGGAGTCGTCTGCGGTGGAAACCATTCGTCGGTCACTTCGTGCAACATTACCCCAGTATGCAGACGATGAAGGTTTTCTGCACATGTTCCGTTTCATAGTGGATTTGGGAGCGAATAGCGAACGATTCTGCAAAGATCTTTTAGAGTTCCACCAGCAGTGGGTGAATCCAGAAGTCCGGAGGATCAGGTTGTCGGTGTTCGGCATTGTGAATGAATTTCCGCTCGAGATGCCTCACCTTCGTGTTGCTGGTGTGAAGTTTGTCTACACGTGCGATGCCAAGTGCCTCAAGAACGGTTTCTGTGACAATTTGACGATGAAGCAGGTGAAGGAAGTCCTGCAAAAGAACTTCGCGATTGCGGAGTTTGCAGAGATGGTCTTGTGCTGGTTCCACACTAACTCTCATGGTTGTGGGCCTGAGGCATTCAAGCGCGTTTCAGTTCTGGACCGTGAGGTGTTCGGAGCGGTCATCGGTGTTCGCGGTGAAGACAGGAAAGTTCAAGTGGTGCGAGCAAGCAGTAAACGCTTTGAGAAGATCACACAATTGAATTTGAAGATGCCCGACTACCCGTTCGACTTTGCGGCACCGTCTGCAGCACCTGCGAATGCGGGGCATGCATCGACGAAGAGTGCAGTGTCTTCCTTGGCTCCCAAGATCATCCGGTACGAAAACGGCCAGCCAATCATCACCCAAGACGTTGTGGAAACTCCGGTTTATACAGAGAACATCTTGTGGTCGAAGTTTTTCGATACCCATGACGCTTCCCAAGTTCTTCAGGAAGACGTCGACAAGGCTTCCGTAATGGTTGCCATTTTGCGGCTTGCTGCCCGGTTGCCCACGCCAGATGTGATCATTCTCCGAGGTGGTGCTGAGAAGCGAGTGCGGGTTGCGGCGGACCGTGATTTCGATGTCGGCGGCTTGGTCATCGTGCCTTTGGTGCAAGGCATCAACCGACTGAGTTGCCGCTCCGTACAGGCATGGGCACTTCGTGCGAGCGTGTCGAGGGCAGAAGCAGATGAGGCTTCGACTGTTTTTATCGTGGGCGGGTCGACTCTGCCGGCTCTGACGCCGTCTGCACTCGCGAACGCGGGGTCTTCTTCGTCTAGCTCTTTGCATGTGTCTTCGCACGATTGGAAGCAATCTCATTTTCCATGGCCGTTCTGGTTAGTTCGTCGTTGCGACAGGGAGGAAGATGCAAACTGCAAGTTGGTTGATTGGCGAGTGGTTGGCGTCTCTACTATGACTGCCGCGACTGCGGCGGTAAGTTCTGAGCCTTTGGTGGATGCCTCGTACGTTACCATTCCTGTGTTAGTCAACACCAAAGACGTCGTCAGGGGCCAGGAGTTGATCGTGCATTGGTTGGGCACCGTGCCAAAGGCCAAGCCCAAGATGTCCAAGTCCATGACGTGGTTTGACGAGTCCACCAAGTTGTCCAAGAAAAAGCGAATCGTTTGAGCTTACTCACGATTGTGGGGTAACACATTCGTCGAGTCGTGAGCATCACCAGCGATGGCATGGTGTTGCACTTCAGTTTTGCAGTGCTGTCGATGTTTGCACGTCTCCAGT
>CAIYHK010000301.1 GCA_903925985.1 uncultured Actinomycetes bacterium | reverse complement strand
TGCACACGGACACAAAAATGGTTGCCTTGAGCAACGGAGAGCAACTCACCTACGACGGACTAATCATTGCAACCGGTTGTCGAGTGCGAGCTTTACCAGGGCAACCATCAGCAGACAATGTGGTGATGCTGCGCACACTGAAGGACGCCCATCAACTACGCGGTCAGTTGGTGCCAAATGCCAAAGTTCTTGTGATTGGAGCCGGATTTATTGGACTCGAGGTTGCATCGACTGCGAAAAATCTCGGCTGTGATGTAACGGTGCTTGAAGGCCTTCCTGCACCTTTGATTCGTGGACTCGGTGAGCAGATGGGAAGCGCCTTCGCCGAATTTCATCGTGGCAAGGGTGTCGATGTGCGCTGCAATGTGAAAGTCGAGGGGTTCGTAGAAAATGCAGGTCGTGTTACTGCGGTGGTTGTTAATGGTGAAAATGTCGATGCTGACGTGGTCGTAGTTGGTGTCGGTGTTACTCCCAATACAGAGTGGCTTGAAGGCAGTGGTCTCACATTGGATAACGGAATTGTTTGTGATGCATATCTGAATGTTGGCGCTAAAGATGTTTTTGCAGCAGGCGATGTTGTTCGTTGGCCAAATGCCGCGGTCGGAGATTCAGACGCACCTGAACTTATGAGAATTGAGCATTGGACCAACGCGGTCGAGCAAGGAGTCGCTGCGGCAAACAATCTGCTTGCTTCATCGAGTGGAAACGCGATGACACCTTTTGAGAGCGTCCCTTTCTTTTGGAGCGACCAGTTCGAAAAGCGAATCCAATTCATGGGCCGCAGCCATGCTGAGGATGAAGTTGAGATCATCACCGGATCCATGGATGAGGGGAAACTCATCGCTGCATATGGGCACGGTGGAAGGCTTTGCGGGGTCTTGGGGTTGTCCATGCCCAAGCCCGTAATGCTGTCGAAGGCCATCCTTGCCGCGAAGCCGAGCTTTGCCGATGGAATAAGCCAACTAAAGGCGTTGTTGGCATAACCCAGCGGGTTTTGTGCTGGCTACCCAGCGGTAGCAAACTCGTGTTTGTCTTTTCGGGAGGAACCCATGGAAACCGCAGTAATCATCGACACCATCCGCACGCCACTTGGACGCCGTAATGGAAAGCTTAAGGAGTGGCATGCAGTTGACCTCGCTGCTGAAACCCTAAAAGCACTCGTGAGTCGTACAGGTATTGATCCTGCACTTATCGACGACGTAATCATGGGCTGTGTAATGCAAGTAGGCGAGCAGAGCACGAACATTGCACGCAACGCCGTTCTTGCCGCTGGTTTCCCCGACACGGTTCCTGCAACCACAATTGACCGTCAGTGTGGTTCAAGCCAACAAGCCGCGCACTTCGCAGCACAAGGCGTGATGGCAGGTGCATACGATGTGGTGATTGCATCTGGTATCGAAGCAATGACACGCGTGCCGATGGGTTCTTCAATGGCCGATGGTAAGTACGGACTTCCGTTCGGTCCTCAGATTGGACTCCGCTACGCATCCGAAGGTGGCCTCGTTCCACAGGGAGTCTCAGCGGAATTGATTGCCGACAAATGGGGACTCACACGCGATGATCTCGATCGCTTTGCATTGCGGTCACAGAACAACGCTGCTCGCGCCACCCAAGAAGGTCGTTTCGAGCGTGAAATCCTGCCGATCCTGGACGCCGAAGGCAACTTGATGACCACCGATGAGGGCATTCGTGCGTCATCGATGGAATCTCTTGGTGCGTTGAAGCCAGTGTTCCGCTCCGAAGAAGAGGGCGGTCGCGTTACTGCTGGTAACTCATCACAGATCACCGATGGTTCATCGGCAACTCTCATCATGAGCGAAACAAAAGCAAAGCAGCTCGGCTTGAAGCCACGTGCTCGGTTTGTGAACTTTGCTCTCGCCGGTGATGATGCACGCATGATGCTTACGGCACCAATTCCAGCAACAAAGAAAGTGCTGGAGCGCGCCGGTATGACCATTGATCAGATGGACCTGATTGAAATCAACGAAGCCTTTGCTTCTGTGATTTTGGCTTGGGAAAAAGAGCTTCGTCCAGATATGGAAAAGGTCAATGTGAACGGTGGTGCCATCGCACTTGGTCATCCACTTGGTTGTTCAGGTACTCGTCTTTTGTCAACACTCTTGAATGAACTTGAGCGCACTGGCGGACGCTTTGGTCTGCAAACCATGTGCGAAGGTGGCGGCATGGCCAATGCCACCATCATTGAGCGCCTCTAAATAAATGCCAGCGTTTTCCACCATCATCTGGTTTTTAGGTGGGGTGGTGCTGTTCTTGTTCATCTGGAAAGTGGGCATTGGCATGTTGCGCTCCATGACAACATCGCTTCCCCCACCGCCCCCAGCTGGAGAGATGCGCAGGATCAACGTTCGATATCGCTGTGGTGTCTGTGGCGTCGAACTACGAATGGTGATGGCGCCAGACGAGGACCCACCGCCACCAAAACACTGTCTCGAGGACATGGATCTCGTCGCCCCGATCGACTAGTAATCCACAGCCTGTGGAAAACTCTGTGGTTTAAACACATCGGTGTAGTTTCACCGACGTAAGGGTTTGGCAGATTTTGATCGCTATCGATACTGCGTGGCTGTGAACAATCCGCCCAAAACGAGGGCAAGACCGCTGAACAGGTACCAGTTGCTACGGCCACCAGGCACAGCACCCATGTAATACAACAAAATGACGAGTGCACCGATCCCGAGCAGGGCGAACATCAGTATCGGCACCCAACGCGGGCTTTCCTTCATATAAGTGGGAATCGGCGGCGTATATCGCGAGGACGCTTCGGGATGTGAGGAGTCTCCACGGTGTGAAGCGGGTGCGTCACCAGGCTTCGTGCCTTTGGGTGTAACGCGACCCCCGGTCTTTCTCTTTGGCGGTGCCATCGAATCCGAGTCTAGGGCGTGGTCATGTCATGCTGGAACCCATGCCAAAGGTGCTCGTGATCGACAGCTACGACAGCTTCGTGTACAACCTTGTCCAGTATCTGGGTGAACTCGGTGCCGATCCGGTGGTGGTGCGTAATGATGCAATCACCGTCGAGCAGGCCATGGATATAGGTGCAGACGGAGTGCTGCTGTCACCTGGCCCGGGCCGGCCCGAAACCGCTGGAATCATCTGCGATGCAATACGGGCATTCGCCGGCAACACCCCACTGCTTGGAGTGTGTCTTGGACACCAAGCAATTGGACACGTATTCGACAGCAAAATAGTTCGTGCTCCAGAATTGCTCCACGGCAAAACATCAGAAATATTGCACGAAGGTAAAGGAGTCTTTGATGGACTGCCTTCACCGCTCACTGCAACTCGCTATCACTCATTGGTGATTGATCGCGACGGAATATCGAATGCGCTGGAAATTACAGCGGAATCATCAGATGGGCTGATTATGGGAGTGAGGCACCGAGATTTCGACATCGAAGGTGTTCAGTTCCATCCGGAAAGCATTCTCACCGAGGCAGGCCACAAACTGCTCGGAAACTTCCTCGCGCGGTGCGGCTGAAATCTACGGAGACGTTGTCGTAGTTGTTGCTGGTGAGGTAGTGGTCGTAGTTGGCTTTGGTGCTTTAACACCGAGATAAATCTTGATCACTGTGCCGGGATTAACCAATGTTCCTGGATCAGTGCCTTGGTCAACGATGCGCCCAATTTTTGCATCGCCCGCTTGCAACAAGGTTGTCTGCACTGAGAAACCGAGCCCCGCATTGCTAAGAGTTGACTCAGCTTCAGCTTGAGTCATGTTCAAAACATCTGGAACCTGTATTTGATCTGGTCCAGCAGAGATATAAATCGTGATCTTGTCGCCCGATACCGCCGCAGAACCACTTGACGGATCTGTACGAATTACCTGACCCTGTGGAACCGACGTGCTTGTTTCGGTCAACACACTCACCACGAATTGGTAGGGCGTCGCCTGCAACAAGTTCTGTGCTGCGGTTGAAGTTTGACCGCTCACATCTGGCACTTGAACATCGCCAGCACCACCAGAAACAACCACCAACACCACGGAGCCTTCCGTGGCGGTTTCATTTGCAAGTGGGGTTTGGCTAATCACTTGATTAATCGGAGTTTGTGGATCGATTCGTGTCTCAGAAATTTGTAGGTTGAGACCAACGGCCGCCAGAGCCTGTGTTGCTTCGGTAATTGTGAGCCCTGCAAGTGATGGCACTTGTACTGGTGCTCCGTCTGGGTTGTAAGTCAGAGTGACCGAATCGCCTTTGCGCAACACCACGCCTGGGAGCGGGTTTTGTGCATAAACAACACCTGGATCAACCGTCTCTGATTTCACAGGATCTGGGACCGGAACCAAACCGAGATCAATTAGCTCTTTAGCGGCATCGGTATAGGAACGATTGATTAACTCAGGAACTTCAAGAGGCCCACTGGTTGAATCGTTTTTGGTCGCATTCAAAACAACAAACACGGCACCAACCACAACTGCGATCGCCACAATCGCCGAAAGTATGTAGAAGAACGGTGACCGCTGCGGGTCATCTTCGTATGGAGGCCAGTTGCCACCACCACCATCACCACCAGGCGTTTGAGGCATCACTTGTGTTGTGGGACCAAGCTTTGGAACCGTCGTTGTCGAAGCATCGTTGGCAGAAACCGCAGGCATCATGGTGGTCACCGGTGTTTGGCCTGTATTGCCGACAGCTTGTTGCCAAGCCTGAACGGGCTGACCGTCCTTGTAGCGCTTGATGTCATCGCGCAACTCAGATGCAGTTCCGTATCGAACATCGGGATTCTTGGCTAGGCACTTTGCAATTACCGCTTCGAATTGGCGGGGGATTTCGGGAACGATCTGATTTAGTGGGCGTGGTGCTTCGTGGACCTGTTTATAGGCAATTGCAACTTGAGAATCGCCGATGAATGGTGGCTGGCCGCAAACCATCTCATAGAGAACAATCCCTAATGAATACAGATCACTACGGGGGTCGGGCTGTGCACCTTGTGCTTGTTCTGGAGAAAAATATGTAGCGGTACCCATGACGGCACCGGTTTGTGTGAGGTTGTCCTCTGCTCCAGAGTTCACAGCGCGTGCGATTCCAAAGTCCGCTACCTTTACCTGACCCGTGTTGGCGATCAGGATGTTTGCGGGTTTCACGTCACGGTGCACCACACCGCTTTGGTGAGCGAACGCAAGTGCGCCCGCAACTTCAATTGCAACATCCGCGGCCTGATCGG
>CAIYHK010000300.1 GCA_903925985.1 uncultured Actinomycetes bacterium | reverse complement strand
GTATCTGAATATTGGTCTCCTCCATGCGTCGGAGGTGTTGGATGCGGTACTCACCAGACACGCTGAAGGGGACATACCAATTGCATCCACAGAGGGTTTCGTTCGGCAGTTAATTGGCTGGCGCGAATATGTGAATGGGATGTACTGGCATCTTGGGGCCGACTACAAAAACAGCAACAGTCTCGGTGCAACTCGAGAATTACCTGCCCTGTTTACTGATACGGACAAGACCGACATGCGTTGCGTTGGATCAGTTGTTAAAGATGTTGCTGAGCGTGGTTGGGTACATCACATTCCAAGACTGATGGTGCTAAGCAATTTCGCTCTACTTGCGGGGGTTAATCCGCAGAAGTTCCTGCAATGGATGCAGGAGTCTTTCATTGACGCCACGGAATGGGTGATGGTTCCCAACGTTATTGGCATGGGGATGCATGCCGATGGTGGCCTGATGATGACTAAACCTTATGTTTCGGGCGGTGCGTACATTTCAAAGATGAGTGACTACTGCAAAGGGTGCAAATACAACCCGAAGTTACGTACGGGTGAAACTGCTTGCCCATTTACCACTCTCTATTGGAATTTTCTTGAGCGCCACGAAGATGCATTTGCACAGAACCACCGCATGAAGCAGCAATACTTTGGCCTCAAGCGACTCTCAGATCGCTCTGAACTTCAAGTCCGCGCTGAAGAAGTTATCCGAGCGTTAGACGCTGGAGCTCTTTAGTCGAAGTGCAGACCGCATTCGGTCTTGTCGGTGCCAGCCCAACGACCTGATCGAGCATCAGTACCTGGTTTTGGCGCACGCGTGCAGGGCCAGCAACCAATTGACGTGAATCCACGACCCGCAAGTGGATTCACAGGCAAGCAGTGTTCGATCGTGTATCGGTCAATATCTGCTTCGGTCCACTTTGCAATCGGGTTCACTTTGACTGCATTGCGAGCGATGTCGTTTTGAATAATCGGTGCAGTTGAACGACCCTCGGAATCATCACGGCGCAAGCCTGTAACCCAAGCTTGTCGATCGACAAGCAGGCGTTCCAGGGGCAGCACTTTGCGTGCGTGACAGCAGGCATCGGTATCGTCTAGCCACAAGTTGTCAAGTGGCGTTTCCTGTTTGACGATTCGGAGATTGCCGTTGAACAAGCTGGCTGCGTGTTCTGCATACCAGAGAGTTTCGGCGAACAGATATCCCGTGTCCAACAGAACCACCTCAATGCCAGGCACCGTGGTCCACGCCAAATGGGCGAGCACCGCATCACCAAAACTGGAGGTAACGGCGAGTTGATTGCCAAAGCGGTTGTGTGCCCACTTCAGAATCTGAGCCGGTGTCCAGTCTTCAAAGTCTCGGTTCAGTTCAACGAGTTCAGCACTCGGTAGAAGATGCGACGACAGGGGTCGAATCGACACTGATGATTCGTGTTCTCGGATTTCCGTCACGTTGCGCACTCCGACTCAGATACTTCGGCAACGTAAGGGCCGGTTTCGTCGTAGTCGACGTAGAAGTCGGGACGATCATCAGGCGTCGGTACATGGTCGTGGTGACGAAGACCATCGGCAACCGAAGATGCGCCACCGACACGCTCGAGCCATTTGGCGAAAGTTTCACCGGCAGATCGCTCATCAGCGAATCGACGAACTACATCGGCCACAGCGGCCGGCGCTCCCTTAGCGGGAAGACGAAGAGCCTTTTGGCCGAATTGAATCTGCTCATCGGCAACGTGTCCACCGAGCAACAACTGATAGCCGGGAAGTGATCGCCCATTGGCGCGACGCTCGGCACCGAAAAGTCCAATGTCACTTGCGTGGTGTTGACCACAGCTGTTTGTGCAACCAGAGATGTTGATGCGAACACCACCGACCTCGGCGAGACCTTCTTCTTCAAGTTGGTCACCGATTGCTTTTGCAAGTCCACGCGACTGTGTGACTGCAATGTTGCAAGTGTCAGCACCAGGGCATGCCACAACATCACGCGCGAGTTCTGCACCGGGGCGGGCCATGCCGATTGTGTCGAGGCGGTCATAAAGAGTTTGCAGTTGTTCTTCGGTCAGATTACGGAACACAACGTTCTGGCGGTTCGACAATCGAACATCAGCATCCAACTCGCGCTGTATTGACGCCAGTGCACGGAACTGATCTGAGGTGATGTCCCCTAAAGCCGCGTAGGCAACAGCTGAGACGGTCCCCTTGGCGACACCACGGATCACACTGGTCTGAACCCACCGAGTAAATGGGTCCGATGAGCGCAGTTCAACCCGAACACCCTGGCCCACTTCAGTAACTTCACCCTCAGCGGTGACACCTGCGGGTGCATCACCTGGAACCGAAACCTCCGGTGGAATTCCACCTGGCCAAGTTGAAGACGCGGGGAGTGTGTGACGCAACATGAGTACACGGCGACGCACTTCGTCAATTCCAAGCTCATCAATAACCCACTTGAGGCGGGCACGAAGTTTGTTGTCACGATTACCTGTTTGGTCAAACACACGGAGCACTGCTTCGACTGTTGGCAACAGCAGTTCGCGTGGCGTGAAATCTTCCAATGCCAGTGCTGGATGTGGTGTGGCTCCAAGACCGCCTGCAATGTAAACACGGAATCCAGATTCAACTGTGCCGTCTTCCTTCGTGCGGTCTACTGCTACAACCCCGACATCGTTGAACATCGCTTGGCCACAGTCAGTTGAGCAACCGGAGAAGTTCACCTTGAACTTGCGCGGCAGACGCTGACCAAGCGGGTTGCGCACGAAATGGCGATAGACAGCTTCAGCCCATGGTGTGACATCAAGTTTCTCGTAAGGACAAGCTCCAGCGAGATGACAGGCCATCACGTTGCGGACTGTGTCGCCACAAGCTTCACGCGAGGTGAGCCCAACTGCTGCAAGGCGGCGCATGAGCTCTGGGAGTCGACGCAATTCAACGAAGTGGAACTGAATGTTCTGGCGGGTGGTGATATGGCCCCAACCGCGGGAGTATTCAGTGGCGAGGTCAGCCATTAGATCAAGTTGTTCGGGTGTGATTGTGCCCGCGGGCAACTTGATACGGATCATCTGGTTGGTGCCACCCTGGCGCTGACCATAAATGCCGTTGTTCAAACGCATCACACGGAAAACATCTTCGGGCATGTCGCCACCCAAGTACTGCGCAATCGCCTTCTCAAAACGTTCAATGTCGGCAAGCTGCTCGGCATCAAGGTCGCGTGGAATCGGTGCTGGAACGATTCCAGTTACCGGTGCGGGGATGGGGGGCTTTTCTTTTTTGGTGCTCATGATTTTCCTTGGAACCTTCAATCGGCCTTTTCGCCTACTTCGACAAGAGCGTCGCGCAACGCAGTTCGCAGTCGGCGCGCGTGTTCTGGGCTGAGGTGCGCGACGAGCCCTGTGCCAGCACGTCCAATTTCTTCAACTGTGAGTACAACCCGCGGCGCCGCGTCGTCGTAGTCATCACAGATTGCGACCGCCCATGACACGGGAACATCGTCCTCAACACCAGGCGGGAGCTCCGTGATCGGCAGATCGTCAATTGAGCGACGCATCAACGATCATCTCCTGCGAATACGGGAAGTGTTTGTGCAATCGCCGATACATCGAGAGCAGCAACTGCACCAATGACGATTGTGCACGGCGATTCAATTGGGGTCGCACCCAGGTCAATGAGGGAGGTGCGCACGACTTCCTGTTCAGGGCGGGAAGCAAAACGCACTGCTGCGACGGGAGTCTCCGGTGAGAGTCCTCCACGAATGAGCCGACGTGCGATTACGGCACGCTCGGCGACTCCCATGAGGATCACAATTGTGTCGCCAACCTTTGCGAGTGCTTCCCAGTTGACGCCCGAAGCCCCACCACGTTCACGGTGTCCGGTCACAACAGTGAAAGATGCCGAAACACCGCGGTGTGTGACTGGTATTCCAGCAGCAGCTGGTGCGGCGATAGCGGAGGAAATTCCAGGAACGATCGAAAACGGTATTCCCGCTTCCAAAAGCACAGCGGCTTCTTCGCTGCCGCGACCAAATACGAATGGATCGCCACCTTTGAGTCGCACAACTTCGAGTCCCTGCTTGCCGAGTTGGACAAGAAGAGCATTGATGTTCTCTTGTGGAGTTGGAGCACCTGGCCGTTTGCCTACATCAATCATCTCCACGTCAGGGCGTGCGAGCGCGAAGATGGCAGGGTCAGCGAGGCGGTCGTGCACGATTACGTCTGCATTTGCGATTAGTCGAGCCGCACGAACGGTGAGAAGTTCAGGATCGCCAGGACCCGCACCAACTAGATGAACAGTCATGTCGCGACCTTACGTACCGACACAATTCCAAGTTCGTCACAGATCTCAGCAATGATCGGCTTCCAATCAATGTCTTCTGTGCTGTTGCCGGCGGCTTTTACGTTTACGCGCTCGGCGGCTAAACGTGAAACGAGCTCTTCGTATTCTGGGCCAACGAGAGTGGCGATCTCGGCGCGAAGCCAAGATGCAAGTGCAGGGCTCGCTCCACCGGTGGAGATCGCAACCGTGATGGGTCCACGGCGGTGTACTGCAGGCAAGATGAACGAGCAACGCTTTGGATCGTCAGCGGAGTTGCACCAGATGCGGCGCGACTCCGATTGATCAAAAATGAACTGGTCGACTTCTGTGTTGCCAGTTGCTGTGACTACAAGCCAGACACCATCAAGGTCTGTGGCTTGGAACTCACGGCGCACGATGCGCACCGGTAATGATTCGAATTCGGGGAGCACCTGTGGGGCTACCACGGTTAACTCGGCCCCAGCCTTGAGGAGTTGTTCGGCTTTGCGAAACGCGATTCGACCCGCCCCAACCAATAAACAGGGGCGTGAGCCGAGGTCAAAGATGACCGGAAAGCCGTTGGGATAAGGCGTTGACACACCTCACACCTTATCCCTTAAAAGTTGATAGGAAAAGTCGGGAATTAAGCCCCGTAGCCCATGATCGCCTTAACTTCGAGGAATTCTTCGAAGCCCTCGGGACCCCATTCGCGGCCATTTCCGGACTGGCGATAGCCACCAAATGGGGCATTGAAGTCGGGTCCGGCACCGTTTAGGTGCACATTGCCCGAGCGAATCCGGCGCGCGATTGAGCGGGCACGGTCGGCGCTACCAGAGACGTAACCCGAAAGGCCGTAGTCGGTTTCGTTGGCGATGCGAACGGCATCGTCGTCGTCTTCGTAGCCAATCATCACGAGCACCGGACCAAAGATTTCTTCTCGGGCAATGGTCATGTCGTTCTTCACATGTGAGAACACGGTCGGCTTCACGTAGTAGCCAACATCGAGACCATCTGGCTTGCCTGGGCCACCGACAACTAGTTGTGCACCCTCAGCGACACCTTTTTCAATCAAGCGTTGGATGCGGTCAAATTGTGTTTGTGACACAACTGGACCGATGCGCATGCCATCTGCGGTTGGATCGCCGACAGTCACATTTGCAACTGCAGCTTTAGCAATCACTGCTGCCTCGTCCATCCGTGAATTGGGAAGAAGCATGCGGCTTGGTGCATTACATGACTGACCAGAGTTGGTGTACATGCTGACAACATCTCGGGCAACGACTTTTTCAAATTCCGCATCATCAAGAATGATGTTCGCTGATTTGCCACCGAGTTCCTGAGCAACACGCTTGACTGTTGGTGCAGCGTTACGAGCAACTTCAATGCCTGCACGTGTTGAACCGGTAAATGACACCATGTCCACATCAGGGTGCGAAGAGAGTGCTGAACCGACCGTGAGACCATCACCATTGACCAGGTTGAAAACTCCGGCGGGGACACCGGCGTCGTGAAGGATCTGAGTGAAAATAAGTGCTGACAGTGGCGCCACCTCAGACGGCTTCAGCACCATCGTGCATCCAGCTGCAAGTGCTGGCGCGACTTTGCAAGTGATCTGGTTGAGTGGCCAGTTCCAAGGGGTAACAAGTGCGCACACACCAACTGGTTCATGAACGATCAACGTGTTGCCACGCATTTCTTCAAATTCGTAGTTCTCGAGAACTTGCTTGGCGGTGATGATGTGCATCAGTCCCGCAGGTACTTGAGCTGCTCCGGCGAGCCACGCCGGTGCACCCATCTCGGTTGTGATTGCTGCAGCAAGTTCGTCTTTGCGTTCGAGGTATAGCGCGACTATCCGATCAAGTAGTGCGAGTCGCTCTTCTTTGGTTGACTGTGAGTAGGAATCAAATGCTTTACGGGCCGCAGCAACGGCACGGTCTACATCTGATGCCGAACCCATCGCGATTGTTTCAACGGTCTCTTCCGTTGCTGGATTGATCACTGCGAGAGTTTCCTTTGAAATCGGATCAACCCACGCGCCGTCAATGTAGAACTTTTTTGCGTTGCTCATAGATACCCCTTTGAGTTACTTCAACTGAAGAAACCCTAGTTTCCCTTTCTCTTTTCTTTGCCAAGCACAGACTTTGCTTTGTCCTGGAACGTTCCTGTGGTCGGAATTGCCTCCCGTACCTGTTTGGCATAGGCCAAAGCTTCAGCCTTGGACATGTCTTCGACGTGGCTTAGGTGCATCATTGTGGCCTTGACACCACTGGGTGACATTGATGCAACCGCTTGAGCGGCCTTCATTGATTCGTCCCACAGAGTGGCCGAGGGGAACACACGTTGGGCGAGACCAATCCGTAATGCTTCGCTGCCGTCAATAACTTTTCCGGTGAGAATCAGATCTTTTGCTTGTGCAACGCCGACGAGGCGGGTCAGACGCGTGCTGGCACCCCAGCCACCGATTCCGAGACCGAGCCTGGCGAGATGCCAATCGCTGATCGCTGCCGTTTCGGCGACAAAGCGAAGGTCGCAGGCCATCGCAATCTCAAGCGCACCCGTGGTGCAGATTCCGTCGATGACAGCAATTGACGGCTTCAACAGGTCATCAATTAAGCGAGTGAGCTCACCACCAGGATTGCCTTTGGGTGCCTGACCAGAGGCTGCCTCTTCGAGATCATCACCGGCGCTGAAAATTGGTCGTCCATCTAGCCGCGGTGTGCCGGTGATGATGAAGCAATGCACGCTGTCATCGCGCTTGATCGCCTTCACAGCCTCAATAAGTCCCTGTAGTAGCGGCCCATTGAAAGCGTTCAACTTCTCAGGGCGATTAAGGCGGAGAACTCGGACATTTCCGATGTCCTCGATGGCAAGGGGGCCTGAAGATTCCATCGCCTGAGCATAGGCAGTCAGCGGGTTCTCTTCGACTTGGATGGGCAATAGAGTCGGGGCATGTTTGATCTAGTCATCAGGGGTGGGGAAGTCATCGACGGTACCGGCGCGATGCGGCGGCGGCTGGATGTCGGAGTTATCGGTGACCGCATCGTGGAGCTCGGCGATCTTGCAGGTGCTGAAGCCAAGTCAGTGATTGATGCAACTGGTCACGTGGTTACTCCTGGCTTTATTGACGTGCACACACATTTGGATGCTCAAGCATTTTGGGATCCGACTTTGTCGCCTTCACCGTTGCACGGTGTTACCTCCGTGGTTGGTGGTAACTGCGGATTCTCAATCGCTCCGTTGGGAAAGAATCCCGCCGATGGTGCCTATCTGATGAACATGTTGAGTCGTGTTGAGGGCATGCCACTTGAATCATTGGAGACAGGTGTGCCGTGGAACTGGGACACAACCGAGGAATATTTGGCATTGCTGGACAACACATTGGCGATCAATGCCGCATTCAAGGTCGGACACTCCGCAGTGAGGCGAGTAGTTATGGGTGCTGACGCCACGAAGCGTGAAGCCACCTCCGATGAGATCGCTCAAATGTGTGGTCTTGTTCGTGATGCAATTGAAGCCGGCGCAATTGGGTTTTCTTCGTCATGGTCAACCACGCACAACGACACCGAGCAACGAATGGTGCCGAGTCGATATGCGAGTAGAGAAGAACTACTCGCATTGTGTGCGGTACTTGCTGATTATCCGGGTACTTCACTTGAGTTCATTCCCCAGGTTGGCATCTTCACCGCAGAGTCAGTCGAGTTGATGGCTGAGATGTCTCGCATTGCGAATGCTCCACTTAATTGGAATGTGCTGATGGTTGGAGCAAGTAACCGAGAAGAAGTTGAAGCCAAGCTTGCAGCAAGTGATTTTGCAGATGTGAACGGTGGAAAAGTTCGGGCACTTACAGCCCCAATGGCTCTTAATTTCAGATTGTGCTTCCAAAGCGGCTTCCTACTTGATGCGATTCCCGGCTGGGAAGAAACGATGCTGTTGCCAAAGGCCGAGAAACTGGCGGCGTTCAGAGATCCAGCCGAGGTTGCGCGTCTTGAAGCTGCTTCTCAGGCTGCTGACTACCTGCGTGCTGTGACTAACTGGTCAAAGATGTCTATCCACCACACGGTGCATCCCGACAATGCAAAGTACACGGGTCGCAACATTGGTGAGATCGCATCTGAACGCGGTCAGTCTCCTTGGGATGCTCTAGTAGAGATTGCGTTACTCGATGAACTGCAGACTTCGTTCGGTCCTCCAGGCACCGAGGAGCCAGATGCCACTTGGAAAGCTCGCGTTGAAGTCTGGCGCGATCCACGTGCGGTAGTTGGTGCGTCGGATGCGGGTGCGCATCTTGATCTTTTCCTGACTGCGAACTACACAACTACATTGCTCGGTGAAGCGGTGGTCAAGCGTCAACTACTGCCTCTTGAAGAGGCAATCCATTACCTGACCGCTGTGCCAGCAGATTTGTACGGTTTCGTCGATCGGGGCCGAATCAAAGTTGGTGCATTTGCCGATCTGGTGGTTCTCGATGAACACAACGTTGGCTCAAATGAAACAACTTTTAAATCTGATCTTCCTGCCGGTGGCACGCGGCTCTATGCGGATGCTCGCGGCATCAAGAGCGTGATCTGCAATGGCCAGGAGATTGTGTGCGACGGCGAATTCACATCAGCTAGACCAGGCTCAATTTTGCGAACGGGCGTGCATACCACTGCCAATATGTGAGCAGCTCGCTGAGGGCATATGGTGTCTAAATGGATCTGATCAAGGAACTCAACGGGCACATTCTCACACTGCGGATCAATAGGCCCGATGCACGAAATGCAATGAACCCAGCTGTAATGGGTGGACTCGGTAACGGCCTTAACGAAGCAGAAAACAACTCTGATATTCGTGCTGTGATCATCACAGCAACCGGTGATCGTGCATTTTGTGCGGGAATGGACCTCAAGGGTTTCGCTGAGGGCACAAACACAGTTGGTGCTGATTTAGAGGCAGGGTTCAAGCACTTCATTAACTGGATGCGCAATGGTGTTGATGTGCCAGTTATTTGTGCGGTGAATGGAACCGCCGTAGCTGGGGGATTTGAGTTGATGATGGCATCCGACATGGTTGTTGCTAGTCGCGACGCGAAGTTTGGCGTGCCAGAAGTAAAGCGCGGATTGTTCGCAGCTGGCGGTGGGGTCTTCCTTGCAAAGCGCATCCCAGCAGTTCATGCATATGAGTTGTGCCTTACTGGGGACACGATCCCTGCAGAACGGGCCTACGAACTCGGATTGCTCAACTATCTCGTTGACCCAGCAGATGTGATGCCCAAGGCTCTAGAGCTCGCCGCGCGGATCACCGCAAATGGACCATTGGCTATCAAGGCGACCAAAAAGCTCGTACGTGCTGGCGTTGATTCGACATCGCCAGAGGGATGGGCGTTACTGGACTCGCTGCGCGATGAGGTTTTCCAAAGTGAAGATGCAATCGAAGGCGCACGTGCGTTTGTTGAAAAACGCGAACCGCAGTGGAAGGGCCGCTAGCAACACGCATTAAGTTGTGGTGATGTCATCTAAACCCGAAGTATCAATTCCAGCCGAAGACGCGCCAACCGAGTTGGTCATTGAAGATCTCATCGTGGGTACCGGTGATGAGGCTAAAGCTGGACGCAACGTAGACGTGCATTACGTGGGTGTGGCATGGAGCACTGGCAAGCAGTTCGATGCTTCAT
>CAIYHK010000299.1 GCA_903925985.1 uncultured Actinomycetes bacterium | reverse complement strand
ATTCGAAATGGCACGCACTGACGCAAACCCACCGATGCCAGAGTGGTCCTCGGAATATCAACTTGTTGAAGTTGATGCTGAGTATTTGCAGCGCGCAGTCAAACCAAAACAGTTCATTCACATCGATCAGTCGGAATGCATCATGTGCGAAGGATGCGTGGACATCTGCCCGTGGAAGTGCATCCACATGGTTGATCCAAACGCAATCGCTGAAGCGCAAGGCACAGAGTTACCAGGAACAGATCCTTCAGACAAAGTGGTGTTCCTCATTGATGACGACGTGTGCACCCGCTGTGCACTTTGTGTCGATCGCTGCCCAACGGGCGTAATCATTCTGGGTAAGGCCGGTGCCCCACAAGTCACTGGCGACTCTCACACGCGTACCAATAATCATGGCTACGCATACGGCATGAGGTTCTAGGAGAGACAATGGCAAAGGTCATGGACAATCCCCGCCCAACGTTGAAAGAGCGTGCGGCGAAAGTTGGCGAACAAGTTCAGGGTTCACAGGCGTGGAGCTCGATCTTCCGCCCAGGCTCAATCTTCCGTAAGGGCTATACCGACAGCCCACGTAACCGTTCGTACGTGATCATGAACTCGGTTTTGTATCACTTGCACCCAGTGAAGGTGAAGCGTCACGCAGTGAAGGTGAGCTACACGCTCTGCCTTGGTGGACTCTCGTTCTTCTTGTTCATCCTTCTTACGGTCACTGGCATCTTCTTGATGTTCTTCTACCGACCAACGTCGGCGAACGCATGGCAAGACATTCAGACTTTGCACACGTCGATCACATTCGGTTTGTTAGTGCGAAATATGCACCGATGGGGCGCCCACTTGATGGTGCTTTCGGTGTTCTTGCACATGGCGCGCGTTTTCTACCACGGTGCATACAAGCCACCGCGTGAGTTCAACTGGGTTATTGGTGTCGTACTTCTCACGCTGACACTTTTGCTTTCCTTCACCGGTTACTTGTTGCCGTGGGACCAGTTGGCGATGTGGGCTGTTGCAGTGGGTACCAACATGATGGGTTACACGCCAGTGCTTGGTTCACAAGTTCGATTTGTACTCCTCGGCGGTGTGGAAATCGGATCAGAAACGCTCTTGCGTTGGTACGTGTTGCACGTGCTCATGCTTCCGTTCGTAATCATCATCTTCATGGCGATCCACTTCTGGCGAGTCCGCAAGGACGGCGGAATTTCTGGACCACTCTGATCGGTGACCAAAGTAAAGACAACTAACACGAAGAAAGGGGTGAGGAGATATGACTGAGATTCCGGAACATCTTTTGAAGCGCGCACAAGCAGCGCGTGAGAAAGCAGCTGATTCAACTGAAGGCGACGCACCAGCAGCAGGTGGCGAAGCACAGTCCGATCCTCGTATACCTGCACACTTGCTCGAGCGCAGCAAGGCGCGTCGCGAAGGTGAAGGCGGTGGCGGTGTAGCCGTTGCCGAAAAGACCTCCACCCTTGTTGCTGCGACCCCTTCGGGTGGTGGCGTTCCTGTTGGAGCTGGCCCTGGTGGACACACACAACGATTGCTGACCGTTGTTAAGTCCGGGTCAATTCAGGAAGTGAAATCAGTTCCTCAAGACAAGGTGCACACATGGCCGCATCTTCTCGCAGTGGAATTTGTTGCGGCACTTTCATGCACCGCGTTTCTCTTCATGTTCTCGTGGTTCGTTAATGCGCCGTTGCTGAGGGCTGCGAACCCCAACCAAACCCCAAACCCCTCGAAGGCTCCTTGGTACTTCCTTGGCCTGCAGGAGTTGCTCACGATGTTCCATCCGATGGTTGCTGGTGTGACCATTCCGGGAATGGGTCTAGTGATCATGATCATTGCCGCGTATACGGACAAGAACCCAAGCAACAAACCCGAAGACCGCAAGTTTGCAACGTCCATTTGGACCGTGCACTTGATGTTCTGGGCCGTGCTTGTGATGATCGGTTCGTTCTTCCGTGGCCCTGGATTCAACTTCGTGTTCCCGTGGCGCGACGGCATCTTCTTCGAGTTGTGAGGTACGACCCATCATGAGCTCAGCAGTAGTAATCGCATTAGTTATCGCCGCAGTTGTGGTGCTTGGTGGTGGAGTTGTCCTGACCACCGCACGCCGCACCGATGTGCGTGGTGCAGGTGCACTTGCGCGCGAAACGCGCAAGAAGGATAAGCCAGTTGATTCAGCAGTGTTCCAAACAACTGAAGAGGTCAAAGCATCAACCGAGATTGCCAAGCCAGTTGCAGTTGAAGTAGAGCCTTGGGTTGCACCGGATGCGGAAGCGATCGGTGTATCTCGTCGTCAATTCTTCAACCGTGCATCTGTCACATTGATGAGTGCAAGCATTGGCGCCTTCGGTGCCGCTGTTGTTGGCTTTCTTTGGAAAGCTCAAGAAGGTGGCTTTGGTTCCAAGATCGGCGTTGGCAAACT
>CAIYHK010000298.1 GCA_903925985.1 uncultured Actinomycetes bacterium | reverse complement strand
GGGAACCACGAATCAACTCGTACAAATTGAGCTTGAGCCAACCCTCAACCTGACCAGCACCGCAGATGTCGTGGCACCATCGGGATGGGACATCTCATATTCGACCAATGGCACGGTTTGGTCGACCGTTGCCCCTACGACATCAGCCGCATGGTCCACGATCCGCTTTGTTAAGGCTGAGGGTTCCGTTGTTAGCGAAGGAACGGATTCATCGGGGCGTCAAATTGCATCAACAGATGCAAATGCAGCACAGCCGACCACTGGTCAGTTTCCAACTACTACGGGCACGAGCGGCGACGGTTGGGATGTCTTTTTTGATGATCAGGGTCGGCTTTTCAATGTGTGGCACCACAATGGATCTGGATCCAACCAAAGCATTGACTGCTATTTAAGAACCGGAGTGCGATGCCATGGCACCTGGCCCTTTTTATTGTTATCAAGTTCGTCGCCAACGTTTACCATGCACACAAATGAGCAATCGTCTGGTGTGTATGACCCGATTCGAGAAGAGATCTGGTTCCCAACCGTGCTCACATCAGGTGGTGTAAACCAAGTTGGATTTGCGTGTGTGCGAACCGACAACATCACACTTACTAATAAGTGGTGTGGAGGTTCGACAGGAAGTGCATTCGTCTCGGCCGGTTCCGCGGGAAATATTGTCGGGACAACCTGTATTTCAGGTGGCACTTCAACGTACCTATACGACTGCACTGGTGGTATCGCTAAATCCGGAACCAGAATTTTTACCTGGCACACCGCACGAGGAGATTTGTTGTGTGTGGATATTGCCGCAAACGGTGGCGCCGGAGAACCATGTAGCTCGGGAGGACTAATTGATTTTGGTGCTTCACTCACCGATGTGTCGAGTACCGGAAATCGCTGGCGACCATTGGTCATGGAATGGGATGGCAGGATTTATGGGAATGGTGGTCGCTACGCAAAGGCCATTTGTGTTGTTGCATTGACTGGATTGCCTTGCACGGGGTGGACTAACGCGCGGACGATCACTGCAAAATCAACTCACATCTTCAAACTTCCAGATGGGCAGGGTGGAGTCGCCGGAGTGTGCTTCTCATCCCTTGACACAGCTCGTACTTGTTTTGATGAAAATGGTGTTGATATCACTTCATCGCTGACAAGTAATTTCAATACGAAATTCACAGGCAGCTACAGGTCAAGCTACGACGCATATGGTGGAGTTCTATCTAATTACGGCACGCGTCTTTATTGGGGTGATGCAAACTGGGCAGCAGGACAAGGCAAGATTTTTTGTTGGGATTTTGGGCTGGATAATTGGTGTGTTAACTGGCCAAGTACCGGTATCACAGATACCAATTACCAAGTCGTCCTAGATCCGTACAACCCAAATTGTTTGTGGTCAAACTCCCACGATGGGATTATCCAGACCTACGACACATACACCGGAGCGATGGGCAACTGTGCAGTGCCCGCACCGACTGCTGTGTTTGCCGCTGGAGTGGGAGTGCCGCGCATGGCGTGCTCACAAACCAGTGCTATCGAAGAGTGGCGAAGTTTTACGCTTACAGCAAATTTTGTCTACTCGTCAGCGACATTGACAGTGAAAACGGCCGATGGTTCTGCAATCACAGGTTGGACAAATGTGGCTATCCCGTCGACGGCACCAAAGACTGTTGACCTTTCAAACCTTTCCGTTGCAGAATCAGGCCAAGCACCAACTTTTACTGTTACGTTTACCGGTCGAACCGAGTACGGCGACATAAGCGCGCGTACGACAGCCATTGGGGGTAGCCCGGAGCTTTGCCTCCGTCCCACTGCGATCGCTTGTCCAACTGGACCTGTATTCCAGGCATCACAACTTGATGCTTCGGTAACACAAGTTGAGGCAACTGGATCTGCTACCGGAAATTCGACCGTTACACCCTTTACCCCCGTGACCGCAGATGTCAACGTGGGCGCAATGAGCGCGAGTATGTGTAGCTCAAGTTTGTCTGGAACCGCACTGACAACATCGGGTGGTGCGGTCAGTGGTGCATTAGTTACCCTGACTGACGCAACAGGCACACCATTGCTGTACCCAGATGATTATGCGGTGATTGGACTGCGTGGTCAAACGATCACATCATTAACGGATTCGTCTGGGCAATACAGTTTTCCTTATGTGGTGCCAGGGTCTTATGCCATCAAATTTAATGACGTCGCAACGGCAGCCGTCACAAGTTCTGTCGTTACTGCTGGTAATTCGGGAACACTTTCACAAAGGACAAGCACCGAGTCAACAACCACTGTGACAACCTTGACCTCAAAAGTCAGCACGATTACAACTTCAACGGCAGGTGTGATCAATGCGACATATACGGCACTGCCGACATTGTCAAAACGGTTCTTTCCTTCAACGGTGTCAAAAGGTCAAATTTCAACCTTGATCTTCACAATTCAGAACAGTTCAGGAAATACGGCAAAATCGGGTTTGGGATTTATTGACACTTTGCCAGCAGGTTTAGTTGTAGACACCAATGCCAACATGATGACAACCTGTCCAGGAGGGTCAACAGTTGCCCTTGACCCGGCCACCATGAGCGCAACTTCTGGCGTAGTAACTGTAAGTAATGCTTCCATGACGAATGGAGTCGCCTCATGTGAGTACAGCATTGCAGTTCGGGCAGACGTAGCAGGCACTTATACCAATGAGTCGATCAACGTCAGCACAACTGGGCTCAGCAACGAAGTTAACTCCACTCAAGTTGTGACGAACGACTTAGTTTCAGGAAAATTTACCTGTAACTCAAACATGTATCACATCATCGGGTCGCAGCTATACCAATCGAATCCATCAGATTCGAGAGCGATCTCATATGAACTTGGCCCAAATACTCTTGGTGGAATCAATGCGATCGGTTTCAACGTCCTTGATGGATACATGTATGGCATCGCAAAAACATCAGTTAACGGTCGCACCGCTGGAAACTTGGTAAAGATTGATAGTGCTGGAATAGCCACTGATATCGGAGCGATATCTGGGGTAACGGCTGCTGACATGTCCGCCGTTACTGGCGGTGATTTTGATGATCAGGGACGTCTGGTCGTCAAGAAGACTGGCTTAGTTACAACTCTTTATTCCATCAACGTGGTGACGCGCGAGGCAACGACTATCACAACGAGCATCCAAGTTGCTGGCGATGATCTGGCCTATTTCAATGGCCAGTTCTATTCGGTCAGACAACAAAACTTTTACAAGATAACCCGTGCTGCGGGGAACACATGGACAGCAACAGTCCGAGCCATTTTCCCGACTAACTACGCAGACTCACCAGCGTTGTATTCCAATGGTTTTGGAGAGATCATTGCCGTTGATCTCAATCGAACTGTTTACAGAATCTCTAATCCTGAGACAGCTAGTGCCTCATCAAGTTTTGTGAATATGTACAGCTTCGGAACTTTACCTGCAGACGGAGCAATGTGTCATGACACTCCGGTGCCCACTTCCCAGCCCGATACAACTACAGGTTCAATTAACACATCTCAATCTGTCAACTTGCTCAACAATGATATAAAGACGGTTAACGCTGCTGGAACTAGTACAAACTTTGATGCGACAACTCTTCGGTTGTGTGATCCGAATTCAAGCCCGGCAGAGGTCTCTCCGAATTGTACGATTACGCCTGGCACCACAATCACTGTAAATGGCGTTGGTTCATATGTTGTGAATAGTTCAGGTGTAATGACCTTCACACCTGAAACTGGATATGTAGGCACTCCAACTCCTCTTGGTTATCAAGTCACCGATGGGAACGGCAAAATTTCATCGAGCACATATACACCAACAGTCACCAATACAGTTCCTATCGCTGTGAATGACACGTCTTCTGGGGACTTTGACACGAATCAGACGATCACACCAGTGACTAATGACTCTGCTGGGTCCGGTGCGTCGCTTGTTGCGTCGTCTGTGCGGTTGTGTGCCACGACTTCAACGGCGAATGCTTCGTGCACGTTGACTTCGTTGACGGTTGCTGATGAGGGCACTTATACGGTGAACACCACTACTGGTGTGGTGACTTTTGATCC
>CAIYHK010000297.1 GCA_903925985.1 uncultured Actinomycetes bacterium | reverse complement strand
TCCAGTGTGCCCGCGAGGACCATCGGCTGATTGGCAACAATCCCCACAGTCCGCCCGCCCATCGTGGCGAAAGCGGTAACAACATTTGCCGCCCACCGGGGTTTCAACTCGAGATAATCACCGTCATCGACTATTGATTCGATCACGTGTCGAACATCGTAGGAACCCGTGGAAGACTCCGGAATGAGTTCACCAGCTTCGGGTGTTTGTCGGTCACGGGGATCTGAGGTTGGAAACTGCTCTGGAAGTTCGTCAGTGCTATCGGGCAAGAACGCGAGTATCTGGTCAACACTGTCGCGTGCCGATTCAACGTCGCTAACAACAATTGATGCCACGCCACTTGCGCGTGCAAGCGTTCCAGCACCACCAAGCTCTTCGTTACCAATATCGATGCCGGTGAATTGCGTGACCATCGCCGGGCCAGAAACGAAGGCATAAGCATCTTCTGTGAGAATCACGAAATCAGAGAGACCCAACATGAGTGCAGGGCCAGATACTGCCGGCCCTTCGACGATGAAAAAGATTGGCACGATTCCCGAACATTGGGTGACTGCGCGAGCTGCGCGACCCCAGCCATGCAATGACGCGATGCCCTCGTCAATGTCTGCACCTGATGAGCCCATCTCAAGAACTAGCGGTCGCTTGGATGCGAGAGCTTGGCGGGCAGATGATTCAATCACTGATGATGCGTCAGCGGTCAAAGCGCCTTTGCGTGCGGACGAATCAATGTCAACCCAGATCACCTCGCGTCCGGATTCGAGCGTGCGAGCCGTAGAGGATGCGGCTCCCGGTACCCGAGACTGAAGCGCGAGCGTTTCGTTCACGCTTCAGAAACTACTTAGTTACCCAGGCGTATTAGCGCCCCCATGCAAGCGATGAATTCCGGGGCTGTGCTGTGGGCGAATATTGCGGAGAGTTTCGGTCGTCACATTGAAAATCGCCCGAGTTGCACTGTTGACCGTTGGGCGTCTGCGTTGCACCCAGCCGACGGTGCGTTGGGGCCGTTCGTCAATGGCAATGCGGGAGAATGGCCCTTCAAGCCATTGTGGAATCGCCGACGATGGAACAATCGCAGCTCCATATCCTTCAAAAGCAAGCGAAGCGAGAAGTCGCACACCGTCGATTTCGGCATGTGCTTTTAGCGTGACTTCCTTTGTGGCCGCGAAGCGATCTAGCACCCGCCGAAACGCGGTCCCGGTAGGTGGCAGAAGTAGTGCATGTGAAGCGAGTTCGTCGATGCCGATGTTGTTGCGACCTGAGAGTTGGTGGCGGGTGTGCACAACAAGGACGAGATCTTCAGCAAAGAGTGGCTCAACTGTGACATCGGGTTCGGTCAGCGGGAGGTGGACGATGGCGGCGTCAATCTGACCATCAACAACTCGGGGTATCAGCGAAGATGTGCTGCCCTCATGCACTGTGACACGAACCTCGGGATAGCGGTTCGCCATCGTGGTCAGAATTTGCGGCATGATCCATCTCGCAGTGGTGCTGAGCACGCCGAGGCGAGTTACACCTGTGATTTGGTCCTCGAGGGCCGTGAGATCGCCAGGGATGTCCTCCACCTCGCGCAGAATTCGCCGTGCTCGCTCTAAGACCACCTCGCCCTCGTCGGTGAGGTCACCTGAATTGCGATCCACCAGGATGGCCCCGAGTTCGCGCTCCAGGCGGGCGATATGGGCAGAAACATTGGATTGGACCGTGTAGAGCGCTTTGGCGGCGGCCGAGAATGAGCCGTTATCAGCAATGGCTACGAGGCTCGAAAGGTGCTTGATATCCACGATTTGAGCCTATCTGAAAAAACGATAGTAATTATCTCTTATTTCGGGTTGAGTGTTCACACTTTCACGTGCATAATTAGAAGCAACATATCGCGACAACTTCCCCCAAGTTGTCCGACAGGTCCCGGTGATCGTTCCCCCAACGATCGGGATCCAGGTTGAGAGGCCCGACTTCCCCCCAAGTCGGGCCTTTCCCGTATCCGGGGTTCAGTTGCAAGAAGAGTGAATGGCGCTCGTTCGCCTGCAAGGTACTCGTAGCCTTCAAACCGTGCCTTCATCGATTGCGATTTTTGATCTGGACCGCGTGCTCGTACGCGGAGGATCCGGACGCGTCATTGCATCAATGGCAAGGCAGTCGGGTCTTGTAAGTCGCGAGCTACCCAACAGTGATGTTTTCTACTCATTGATTGATGCCTTCGGCGACAACATCGTTGTCATGGCAGCAGCGCGCCAATTGCCGCTCGTGTTTAAAGGAAAGCAAAAAAGTGCAGTGCAGTTTGGTGCGTCGTTAGTGGCGCCTGATCTCACGCAATGGGTACAGGAATATGCCGCGAAAGAAATTGCTGACCACAAAGCAGCTGGCCGTGGGCTTGTTCTTGCCACGGCGATGCCCGCAGAGATTGCGCGGCCGATTGCCAACAAACTCGGGTTCACCGCTGTTGTTGCCACTGAGTTTGGTGTCGATGCCGACGGAAAATTTAACGGTGAGATCAACGGCAACTTTGTCTGGGCAGATGGCAAGCGCGCTGCAATCGAAAAATATGCCAGCGAAAACGACGTAGATCTGAAGACAAGTTGGATGTATTCGGATTCACGCAACGACATCGCTGTGATGGAACTAGTGGGAAATCCGGTTGCAGTTAATCCCGACCAACGGCTTGAGCGTCACGCACGTGAGCAGAGCTGGACCATTGTGCGGTTCGAGGATGCAAATCCAGGCGATTCACTGATTCCCGATCGTGCTGAAGCGCAGCGCATTGCATTCAAAGTGTTGCGTCCAGAAATGCTTCCATTCGCTGATTTTGAATTTGTTGGGCTTGACTCTGTGGACCCAAACACGCCTGCGATTTTGGTCGCCGAAGCAAAAAACAGTTTTGATTACGTGGCTTTAGCGCTCACCGTTGCAGCGATTGGTCGACCAGTTGGATTCGTGCGCAAAGAAGACCTGGTTGAAGATTTGGTCGGTTCGCTCGCGAGCGGGGAGATGCAGGTAGCAACTGGCGCACCGTGGGACACAGTGATCGCAGCAGCCAAAGCCGCAGGTGCCGCCATTTACGCAGTGCGAGTTACGGGTAGCGACGCCGTGTGGCCACGTGACAAACCGCTGCCGGCGATCTGGAATTTACGCAATCCACCCGCTGTGACCTGTGAGGTCACAGGGCCGTTGGACTTGAAATTCAGGAGCGCTTCAGCAGACGCCGCAAGGATTGAATCAGCGACGGCTTAGCTGAGCCCGACTTACTCTTTTCACTGGCAACCTTTGCGCGCACGATGTTGAGCGCCGAACCAGCTTTGAACCACTCAACCTGCTCTGGGCTGAAGGTGTGTTTGGCTTCAAACTCGACTACCGAACCATCAGCTTTGTTTATTACGCACTTCACTGAGCGATCTGGCACCGGGGGCAAATTCAACACACTGATCGTGTCGTCTTCGCCGATGAGTTCGTATGTTCCTGGATCGGCAAAGGTCAGTGGAACAAGCCCTTGCTTTTTCAGATTGGTTTCATGAATGCGGGCAAATGAGCGCGCAAAGATCACGACTCCGCCGCGGAAGCGAGGCTCCATTGCAGCGTGCTCGCGCGAAGAACCTTCGCCATAGTTCTGGTCACCAATCGCGCACCAACGGATGCCTTTTTCTGAGTAGCGCTTGGCAATTTCTGGATAGGGTCGACGCTGCCCATCGGTTGTGTCTTTGCCGATTCCAGCCACATCGTCGTAGGCATTAACCGCACTTTCAAACAGGTTGCCCGAGATGTTCTCTAAGTGTCCACGGAATTTGAGCCACTTGCCCGCAGCTGAAATGTGGTCGGTGGTGCACTTCCCTTTGGCCTTCATGAGAATTGGCAATTTCAGGTAGTCGTTGCCATCCCAAGCTGGAAATGGTTCAAGTAACTGCAGGCGATCGCTGGTTGGGCTCACCTCAACTGTGATTCGCGATCCATCTGCAGGTGGGGCGATGAAAGTGTTTGCCCCGGGGTCGTAGCCCTTGGCCGGGAGAACATCACCTTGGGGTGCATCAAGTTTGACCTGCGAGCCATCGGGTGCTGTGAGGGTGTCAACAGTTGGATCAAAGTCGAGTCGACCCGCGAGAGCAAGAGCGATCACGGTGTCTGGGCTTGTAACAAAGGAGAGCGTGTTCGCCGAACCATCGTTGCGCTTGGGAAAGTTACGGTTGAAAGAGTTCACAATCGTGTTGGGCTTTGAAGTGATCTCATTCGCGCGTTCCCACTGGCCGATACATGGGCCGCATGCATTAGCGAGCACAGTTGCGCCAATTGCTTCAAGGTCTGCCATCAAACCATCGCGCTCAATCGTGGCGCGAATCTGTTCCGAGCCCGGCGATACGAGAAGTTCAACCTTGGCTTTCAATCCCTTGGCAGCCGCTTGGCGCGCGACGGATGCAGCGCGTGTGATGTCTTCGTATGACGAGTTGGTGCAGCTGCCAATCAGTGCTGATGAAATTTCCAAGGGCCAACTGTTTTCGCGAGCTGCTGCGCCGACGGCGGCACCCGCACGATGGGCACGGTCTGGCGAATGTGGCCCATTGATAAGGGGAGTGAGAGTGCTGAGGTTGATCTCAATTAACTGGTCATAATTAGCGCCATCATCGGGGCGCAGATCCGACTTCACCTTGTCTGCTTCGGTTGCGATGTCGGCGCGACCCGTGGCGCGAAGGTAAGCCGCCATGTTGTCGTCGTATCCGAACACAGAACACGTGGCGCCAATCTCAGCACCCATGTTGCAGATCGTTGCTTTACCTGTTGCCGAAATTGAGTCTGCACCTGGCCCGAAGTATTCAACAATTGCGCCGGTGCCACCTTCAACAGTGAGTACTCGGGCAACTTCAAGAATTACGTCTTTCGGACTTGACCATCCCGACAATGTGCCGGTGAGCTTCACGCCGATCACTTTTGGCCACCGCACATTGAATGGAAAACCAGTCATCACATCAACTGCGTCAGCACCACCAACACCGATGGCAACCATGCCGAGTCCACCCGCATTCGGGGTGTGTGAGTCGGTGCCGATCATCATTCCACCCGGAAATGCGTAGTGCTCGAGCACAACTTGATGGATGATTCCGCTTCCTGGACCCCAAAAACCGATCCCGTATTTGGCAGAGACGGAGCGCAGAAAGTCGTACACCTCTTTGTTTGTGTCAACGGCAACGCCAAGGTCGATCTTGGCGCCAACTTTTGCCGAGATGAGATGGTCGCAGTGAACAGTTGATGGCACCGCGGTAGTTGGTAGCCCTGCAGTCATGAACTGCAACAACGCCATCTGCGCGGTTGCATCTTGCATCGCTACGCGGTCGGGATTGAAGTCCGCATACGAACGACCACGCTCGAGTTCTTGGTTGTTCGGATCAACCAAATGATTGATGAGAATCTTTTCCGCCAACGTGAGTGGGCGACCGAGACGCTTGCGGCCGATTGCGCAATTTTCGGCGAGGGATTTGTAAACACCCTGTACGAGTTCGATCGGTGTGCCAGCGGAAACGGCCATGTCAGCTCCTTGGTTTTGTTGATGCGATTCGATTCGGTGGGGGATTAGATCCCCGTACCTATGTGTAGACAAGTATAATACAAGTGCCACTATGCGGAGAATCAGATACCAAGAAATCGCCGATGCTCTCCGGGCTCGGATCTCGGCTGGTGAGTTTGCAGCAGGGCGAGTGCTGCCGTCTGAATCAGAACTCTCCACCACTTTTGATGCTTCGCGAGTGACCATCCGCAAAGCGCTTGAAGTATTGCGAGATGAGTCGCTTGTTGATGCGCGTCAAGGATTCGGTTGGTATGTGGCGACCGATCCGATTCGCCAGCCACTCGGGCGGCTCGCAACTATCGAAGAGCAAATGGCCAGTGATGGCATTAAACCCGAGCGACAAATTCTTGAGTTCGCTTTCGAGCGAGCCAAGGGGCGCGTTGCGAAAGTCCTTGGCAACATTCAGGTGCTAAGAGTGAAACGCCTGAATCTTGCTGATGGTGAGCCCTTTGCGCTCGTTACCGTTTGGTGTCCAGCCAATCTTGCCGAACACTTGAGTAGAGCAGATGTAGAACGCTCGCCGTTCTATGAGTTGATGAACATTCCTCTCACCGGTGCCACACAAACAATTGGTGCCACCTTGGTTGAAGGTGAAGATGCGGCTCTGCTTGGAGTTCCGTTGGGATCGCCGGTATTGCGATGCGAACGCATCACAGAATCAGAAGGGGGTAAGGCAGTGCTGCTTTCACAGCATGTCTTCCCCGCACATCGCACGGAGTTTGTCGTGGATCTACCGCATGCGGCGCCTTCAATGGCGCCGAGTGGTTTGCGGTTGGTCGAGTAAGCCTTTGCTT
>CAIYHK010000296.1 GCA_903925985.1 uncultured Actinomycetes bacterium | reverse complement strand
GAGATCCTGTTCAAGGGCAAGAACATCTCGGATGTCTTGAACATGCCGATTTCCGAGGGGGTTGAGTTCTTTGCCAACCAACCTGCAATTGCGCGTCATCTACAAACGCTTGTAGACGTCGGCCTTGGTTACGTACGACTCGGCCAAAGTGCCCCAACGCTCTCGGGCGGTGAAGCACAGCGCGTGAAGGTGGCTAGCGAACTCGCTAAGCGCTCAACGGGTCACACCATCTATTTGTTGGACGAACCGACCACGGGTTTGCATTTTGAAGATGTAAACCGCTTGTTGACTGTGCTTTCACGGCTCGTCGAACAGGGGAACACAGTTCTTGTTATTGAGCACAACCTTGATGTGATCAAGACCGCTGATTGGCTAATTGATCTTGGACCAGAAGGTGGCAGTGGTGGTGGAACCGTTGTTGCCGAAGGCCCACCAGAAAAAGTTGCAAAAGTCGTAAAAAGCCACACTGGGAAATACCTGAAGCCACTTCTCACACTGGATGAAAAACCAAAACCCGCGAGAACAGCAAGCAAAAAGCGGTAAATGATGTTGGTCAAGCCGACGCACATTCCTGATGGCCCGGGCTCCTATCAATTCAAGGGTGCTGATGGCCGCATCATCTACATCGGCAAGGCATCAAACTTGCGTTCTCGCATATCTAGTTATTTCCGTGATCCAAGCCAATTGCACCCGCGGACGGCGGCCATGGTCGAGGCTGCAACTTCAGTTGAATGGATTGAAGTGCGTAATGAGGTTGAAGCACTGATGCTGGAGTACTCCCTCATCAAGCAACATCGCCCTCGTTTTAATGTGCGTCTGAGAGACGACAAGAGCTACCCGTACTTGGCGATCACCACAGACGAAGAATGGCCTCGAGCTGTGGTGATGCGTGGGACCAAACGCAAAGGCGTTAAGTATTTCGGTCCCTTTGCGCATGCATGGGCGATACGTGAAACCCTTGATTTGGTTCTTCGATCTTTCCCGATCCGAACTTGTTCGCCTGGCAAGTTTGTTCAGCATCAGCGACTAGGACGCCCCTGTCTGCTTTTTCATATCGAAAAATGCAGCGGACCATGTGTCGGTGAGGTTGAGCGTGAAATCTATGACTCCCATGTCAAGGAGCTGAGCGATTTTCTTGGCGGGGATACTCGGAACGTCGTTACTCGTTTGACCGAGGAGATGAAGAGTGCTTCGGCGGCACAGGAATTCGAGTCGGCCGCGAGATTCCGCGATCGCCTCGGTGCCATTCAGCGTGCCGTAGAAAAACAGCAGATGGTGGCTGAATCCGATGAAGATATTGATGTCCTCGGAATCGCAGACGATGATCTTGAAGCTTCTGTCCAGATTTTCTTCGTGCGCCACGGTCGAGTAACTGGTCGTCGGGGCTTCATTTTGGACAAAGTTGAACCGATCGATGGTGGGATCTTGGTTGACCGTGTGCTCGAACACCTCTACGGGGAGGAGCCACCAACGGGGATTCCACGAACAGTGTTGGTTCCTCATTCAAGTGCTGATGAGACGACATATGTCGAGTGGCTCTCGCATCTACGTGGGTCCAAATGTGAAATCAAAGTTCCCCAACGGGGCGACAAGGTGACGCTGTTGGAAACCGTGACTCGCAATGCAAAAGAAGATCTCATGCGGCACCGGCTTCGTCGCGCAAGCGACCACAATGCCCGCAGTCGTGCATTGACCGAGATTCAAGACGCGTTGAATTTGCCCGAAGCACCCCTGCGGATCGAGTGCTATGACATGGCCCATTTTCAGGGCACCGACTATGTCGGATCAATGGTGGTTTTGGAGGATGGTCTGCCGGCACGATCTGAGTACAGGCGCTTCAAGATCAAAACAGTTGAAGGTAATAACGACTTCGCCGCAATGGAAGAGGTGCTCAGAAGGCGTTTGTCCAAATATGTCGCGGAACGAGACGGCCTGGATGAAGAGAGTACCGAGGATGTGGTAGCCGAGACCGAGAGCAAGCGTTCACGTGCCAAAAAATTTGCTTATCCACCACAGCTGCTTCTGGTGGATGGTGGAAAAGGCCAACTCAGCGTCGCGGTGCGGGTAGTTCAGGAGTTGGGTTTAGAAAATGAGATACCTGTTGCTGCATTGGCCAAGAAGTTTGAGGAAGTCTTTGTGCCAGGCAACCCTGCACCAATAATTCTTCCGCGAGGCAGTGAAGCATTATTCATGTTGCAGAGAATTCGTGATGAAGCGCACAGGTTTGCCAACAAATTTCATGCCGATCTTCGCAATAAACGGATGAAGGAATCCGTGCTAGACGACATACAGGGTCTTGGTCCGGGTAGGCGAGAGCGACTCCTTAAGGAACTCGGTAGTTTGGCGGCAGTCAAGAAGGCTTCTCTGGGGGATCTAAAGGCAATCAGTTGGTTGCCTGATGTTGTTGCTGAGAATGTTCACCGCGCATTCCATCCCGAGGATGAAAGACTTGAGACCAATGAACTCGAATGATCTTTGGGAAACGCATGCCGAGTGGTGGATTCGTGAATTTACTGATGGAGCAGACCCTGAGTATGAAGAGCAAATTCTGCCCATGGTTCTACGCGAAGTAGAGGGGGCTACTCGCGTGCTTGATCTTGGCTGTGGTGAAGGCCAAATAAGCCGAGCTCT
>CAIYHK010000295.1 GCA_903925985.1 uncultured Actinomycetes bacterium | reverse complement strand
TTCTTAATCCAGCTCCAGTGCGTGACCTGCCCGATGATTTGCTTGAACTGTGTGACTACGTTGTGCCAAATCAAGTGGAGACACAGCACATAGGGGGAGTAGCGCGATGTCTCGCACTTGGTGTTAAGGCTGTGATTACAACTCTCGGCGCCAATGGAGTGCAGATTGACTCAGCAGTTGGCTCAGAAAAAATCGGCGCGATTCAAGTCACCGCAGTTGACACAACCGCTGCAGGTGATGCATTTCTTGGTGGATTTTGTTCTTCGCTTGCGTCAGGAGCGGCGATTAACGAGGCGGTGCGAGTGGGAGCAATAGCGGGCGCTGTTGCTGTGACTCGCGAAGGTGCAGTTCCGTCGTTGCCAAATGCCGACGAAGTTAAAGCTCTCCGCTCCGAGTTGAGTTCCTGATCAGTGTCCCTCGGGCTCGTCACCCGTTCGCACTTCACCAATCTTGTTATAGGTAGCCGCGACGTCTCCGAGTTTGCCGAGTGTGACTCCGAGTTCCTCGGCGATCTCAGCAACAACGGTGACATCCTTTTCCAGATAGGGGCGTGTGCCGGCCTCCATCAATTCAAAGGGTCGACCTCCTAGTAACGCAACGGCGCGTGAGGAACCAGAGCAGTTAGCGAGGGTATTCGCGAGCAGTTCACGATCGATTCCTAGGGCATCACCAAGTGCTTGTGCAGCACCCGCCAATTGCATGGTTGCGGCAAACAAGATGTTGTTCACTAGTTTCACCTTCATGGCATCGCCGAGACCGCCAACATGCATGATCGGATTGGCATAGGTGCCAATTGCTTGATGGATGATTGGGAGAGTTTGAGATTCACAGCCAACCATCACAGCAAGTGTGCCAGCACGAATCTGATCAGCTGTGCCGCTTACTGGGGCGTCAACAATTGTTACGTCGCTGCGCATGCTTTGTAGGCGTTGAAGTAAAGCCGGGCTTCCCGTCACATGGGAAGCAAAGACTGCACCAGACTTCATTGCAGTCAGAGCACCCTCATCAATCATGGTTGCTTCGAGCTGGGCATCGGAAAAGAGACAAGTGATGAGCAGATCAACATCTGTGGCAGCATCCTTGGCGGTGGGTACCACGGTTGCGCCAACTTTTTGCAGCGCATCAATCACCTCGGGACGTCTTCCACATACGGCTACTTCGATGCCTGCAGCGCACATGCGCTCAACCATCGGCATCCCCATCTGCCCTGGGCCAATAAACCCAACCTTCATCTCATCCCCCGATCAACAAGGTGAAATCCTACGTGAGGCTATTCAGAGCCGCACATTTGCAAGCACGCCAGGATTCATGATCCCAAAGGGATCAAAGCGTGACTTCATGGCTTTTAGCGCCTCAATTTTTGTAGCACCTGATTCCTCGACGAACCGGTCAACCTTTAAGGTTCCAACTCCGTGTTCGGACACAGCTGAACCGCCGTGGGCGGTGACGTTGTCGTAGACGCAAGATTCAATTAGATCCGTAGTGGCGCTTCCAACGATGTTCACGTGCAAGTGACCATCACCGATATGACCAAAGTTGATTACTCGCAGCGTTGGATTGATGTCAGTAAGTGCTCGTGTAGTTGCTTGCAAAAATGCAGCACAGTTTTGTGGGGGGATTCGGACATCAAACTTGAGCGGGGGGCCAAGGGTATTAATTGCTGCCGAGTGATCCTCTCGGTAGCGCCAAAGCTTCACTTTGTCAGCGACGCTATTGGCAATAACTGTGTCCAGAACGCGATTGGTTGCTGCAAGGAGCTGTGCAAACTCAGACTCATCGCCGAGAATTTCAACAAGCAGATAGGCCTCCGCACTTGGTAGTGGTGGCGAGAGCGCATAGCTTTCGCACACGAGCGACATGCCGTCATTGGTAAACAATTCAAGGGCTTCAACACGGGGATTGTTGCGCCAAGAAAGTGAAGCAGTGACCGCATTTTCGACTGAGGCAAAGGATGCGATCATCACACTTGTCTCAACAGGCAAATTGTGCAGCTGGAGTTCCAGGCTCGTAACGATTCCAAATATCCCCTCAGAGCCGCAGAGCGGATCAACGGTTGCATTCTTCACGCTTTCACCGGTTCCATAAACCGCATCGACACTGTTGGTGTTTTCTCGCATTGCGCCAAAGCGCAGATGGTTGAGGCCACTGGCATTGGTTGCAAACATCCCACCGAGGGTCGCCGAGTCCCGTGCTGCAAGGTCGACACTGAAACGTAATCCCACGGCCGCACAGTGGCGTTGAAGGTCACCCAGTGTTGCCCCCGCGCCGACCCGAACTGTGTTGTTATGTATGGGCTCGATTGAGTCCAGCAGCGCAGTGGTCAGGACAATTCCGCCACGTAGCGGCACCGATCCACCCACCAACCCAGTATTTCCACCTTGGGGCACAATCGCTATGTTTTCGGCGATGCAGAGTTGCACCACTGCAATCACTTCGTCGTGAGTACGTGGTCGTACAACCGCCATTGCCTGCCCTTGAAAGCGGCCAGTCCAGTCCGTTTCGAAACCTGCACGAACTTGTGGGTCGGACAAAACATTGTCGACGTCGACGATTGTGGCTAGGTGAGCGAGAAAGTTTGATCGGGCCACGATCAAAAGTTAGCGGCGATGGGGGATAGTGATCAGGCGTTGAAGTTAAGGCGCAAGCCCGGTTGTGGCCAGCGACAGGAAATCAGGCGCCCAGTCAATGAAAGAGTGATGAAAGCGGTTTGCATGTCGGGGCCACCAAAACAAATGTTGGTCACCGCATGATCAAACACACTTTCAGGAAGACTGTGGACTTTGAACGAGCCATTGGAGGTATTCACTTCGGTTATTCCGCTGTGAATCAGCGTTCCAACCAGCACATTCCCATCAGCATCGACTGCAAGCGAGTCCAATCCCATCGCGCCAGGAAGACCCGTTACCAGTGTCCACTCCTCAAACTTTGACTCACGAAAGAACGCGTGCACACCGTGTCCGGGTGATTGCTGCAAGACCCCAGGCGCTGTGATTCGGCGACGGTGGACCATGCGGGTGTGAGTTTCGGACCAGTACAGCACGGTGCCATCGGGTGAAAGACCAATCCCATTCGGGCCATCCACTTGTGGCAAGGGGCAGCTAATTGCGGATCCGTCTGGTTGTGCGTAGTAAATCGCATTACCGCCGAGGTCGGTGAACCAAAAGCCGCCATCAGTATCAAACACGATGTCGTTAGGTGCTGTTAGCAGATGCCCATCACACTCCGTGTAGAGATCGTGGAACTCACCTGTTTCGATATTCACCTTCTGGATGCGACCACGATGTGAAGCATCCGGGGTCATGCCACCGTTGTTACATACATATACCCAGCCGTCTGGTCCGATTGCAGCACCATTTGGGCCATCACCCAATTGTGCGACTACGGACTTTGTGCCATCTGTTGCGATTCGGGTTAAGCGACCACCAACGATTTCAACAACCAGCACGCTTCCATCGGCGAGTGCAATCGGCCCCTCGGGGAATTCAAGACCCTCGGCAAGGATCTTGATCTCCCGAAGCTCTTGAGTGTCAGCGCGGCTCACTTGGGTGCGAAACGCGTGCCAGCGTCGACACGAATTGTGCCGCCGTTCAACATTGGGGTTTTGACAATGGTCATTGCAACGTTGGCGAATTCATGCGGCTTACCCATGCGCTTTGGAAATGCAGCATCCTTGCAGAGCTGTGCGGCACGTTCGTCGTCTAGACCAGCGACAATTCCTGTTGCAAACAAGCTTGGTGCAATCGCGTTCACGCGCACTCCAATGTTGCCGAGGTCGCGGGCCATTGTGAACACCATGCCCACGATGCCGGCCTTGGCGGCAGAATACGCAACCTGACCAATCTGGCCTTCAAAGGCAGCAATTGATGCGGTGTCGATGATGACACCGCGCTCACCATCGGCATTTGGTTCATTGCGCGACATGTGCAACGCCTGAATGCGGTTGAGGTTGAAAGTGGCTACGAGATTGAGATCGATGTAGCGCTGGAAGTTGTCAAGCGGGTAAGCACCATCTTTGCCAACGGTGCGCATTGGCATTCCACCGCCACCACCAATTGTGTTGACTGCAATATGCAATGCACCATGTTGAGCGACTACATCGTTGATTGTCTGCTCGGCCGCTGCATAGTCAAGAGCATCAAGGGCATGGAATGTTCCACCAATTTCCTTGGCAACTTCGGCACCCTTTGATGACGGCAGGTCGAGAATCGCAACCGTTGCACCTTCTGCCGCGAGTTGTTCTGCGGTGGCCTTTGCCATGCCAGATGCGCCTCCAGCGACAATTGCTACTGAACCTTTAACTTCCATGTGTTCCCCCG
>CAIYHK010000294.1 GCA_903925985.1 uncultured Actinomycetes bacterium | reverse complement strand
TTAGGTCGCCCTAACACCTATTAGGCAAGCCTAACAATGCCACTATCGGGGGGCAACTCTTTATCAATTCAAGAGTTAGGAATTCTCAGGAAGCGGTTCGACTCTCAAAAACTCGAATGTGATCCCACCAACAATCACAAAGAAAGCGCGAATGATTCCACCGTTAAATGGCGTTGCGACGATCGGAGTGGTTGGGAATTCGTTTGCCAGACACTTTGCGTGAGTGCCTTCGACATCGCGGGTACCGATGGCTATCGCCCAGATGTCCGGCTGGTCGCTTGGGAATACCTGAATTTGGCGGCTCTCAACTGAGCCCGCAATGAATCCAGGCTCACCAGTCATGCGTCGAGTTGAGCCGATGTCTTCCCAACGCAGATCTTTCTTCGGTGGCACCACAGCCGGCCGCGGTTCACCATCGGTGGGATCAGCGCCGTATGACGGAATGTCGAAACCTTCAGGAAGGTCGGCGATTTCGCGAAGAAAAAACCGCATCCTTTCAGGATCATTGGATACGACCTTGATGTGTTGAATTCGATTCATTGCAACCCCCGCCTCAATCTAATGTGCGGGAAGTTGAGCTACAGCTGGCCGTTTACGAATGAGGCTGTGATACCGAGTTCTGCGAGCTGATCAGTCCATAGCCACGAGTAGTTTCCAGCAGCGTCAGAGATCCATGCACCTTGTAATTCATACGTGCCCTCTGCCGCATGTGCAGGCAACTCAACATTCATCGCGTAGACGCCATCGAGGTTGGTGCCGGACTCCAAACACCCGAAGTAGATCCAATTACGATTTTCCTCAGTGCACACTTCGCTTCCACTCGACCAGCCGTAGGCCCAGGTTCCGGTTTCGGGATTAATGAAATACAGCGACATCCATGAAACACCGCTACCAATATCTGTTACTTCAGCGCGTGCCGTTACCCGCTGCGATTCATATCCGGTGTCCACTTGTGTTGGATCCACAGTGATGGAGACCAGCTCAGGCGCGAAGGCATCACCTTCGTCTTCTTGGACGAAGGAAGCGCCCAAACCCGCACCGTCGAGCTCGGAGCGCGAGTAGTACCTGTAGTTATTCGCGAGATCAGCCAGGTAGACACCCTGAAGCAGGTAGGTGCCCGCACGCGTTTGGCGAGGCACGATCACTTTGATCGTGTAAACACCTTCATTTGCGGTGCCCGAACTCAAACATCCATAGGAATAGGTAAGGGCCCAGACATCATCACAACTCATCCATGCCGATCCCCAACCGTGAAGATTGACCAAGTAGTTCTCGTCAGCAAAGTTCACAGAGATCCAAGACACGCCAGACCCGATATCACTCACTCCAACTTCGAGTTCCACAACTTGGTTGGATTCAGAAGTGTTGATTGTTGGAGTAAGCAAATTCACCGAAGTGACCTCCGGAGTAGAGGCATCGCCCTCATCTTCTTGGATGATCGATGCTGCTAGACCAGCCGCTTCGAGTTGAGTGCCATCCATCCAGGAATAATTCCCAGCAGCATCAGAGAGAAATGCATATCGCAGGTCAAAGGTGCCTGCCCGTGTGTATTGCGGTGCGCGCACATTCACACGCACTACACCATCATTAGCGTCACCCGAGACTAGACACCCGTTGTATTGATACCAGTACTCGGGCTGCGTGCTGTCAAATGATGAGTCACACGGCTGCCACCACCCAGCGAACCCGCTTAGGTTCACCAAATAATTCGCATCAGCAAAATTCAGCGACACCCAAGACAAACCGCTTCCGGTATCGGAGATTCCGAGATCAACTGCCACGAGTTGCTCAGAGGCGCCGGTGTTGACCGTGTTGTTCGCGATTGTGATCGAGGTGATCTCGGGCTGCGACGAGTCGTAGTAGCAGCTCAGCGAAATCTCACCTGATTCAAAGTTGCAGTAATCGACACCGCGACCACCGTTCAAACTGTCATTGCCTTCGCCGCCGTCAATTGAGTCAGAGCCAGCGCCACCGAGGGACCGATCGTCGCCGTCTCCGAGGTCAACTGTGTCATCACCGGGGCCACCATTTGCGGTGTCATCGCCTGTGCCTGCGTCAAGGGTGTCGCTTCCAACACCGCCAACAAGACGATCACTTCCGTCGTCTCCATCCAGTTCGTCCGATCCGGAACCACCGAAGATTCGGTCATCGCCTTCGCCGCCGTAGATGATGTCATCGCCACCATATGAATAGATCGTGTCGTCTCCACCCAGACCACAGATGACGTCACCCTCGCGGGTGCCGTAAATGGTGTCAGCTGACTCCGTGCCAGAAATTGTGCACTCAGCATCGGGGCGCTCAGGCTCAACAGGTGTCTCAATTACAGGATCTGCCGCATCGGTCGCACCAACCATCGACGCAGGGACGACAAAAACAGTCAGGGCTAACACGGCAGTTGCAAGAATCCGCTTCATACCTAAATTGTAACCCCGTTAGGGATTTAAATTTCGGTCGCCAAAGTGAACTTTTGGCGACCGGGCCTACCTACCAGCCGTTTTGGTGGGTCCTCTCGCCGGCGGGGTCTCGCCGTGGGAGCCCCATTTTGCGGGCCGGGCGCCCGAGCGGGACCAAAGCCACTGGAACCACGCTCTCAGGAAATCCGAGCAGATTTCGCAACTCGTGGGTGAAAACCGTGGCAATGGTGGTCAATGCGCTGCCGTAACCAAGGGCAGTGGCGGCAACGAGCAGATTCTGGACAGCTGGGAATAGTGAAGATCCGACCGTTTCTTTACGCGTTCGATTCAAATCCGCACAGCAAAGAATCATCACTGGTGCAGATGCAATCCCACCAGTGAGTCCACGGTCTACGTCGGCGAACACGCCGGCAGAAAGAACATCACGGCTCGCATCGCGGCCGCCGCCATCCCACGCGCGTTGCATCAATTCGCCCAAGGCGGCGCGCAGTTTGTCATCAGTGACAACAATGAACTCCCAAGGCTGACTGTTTTCAGCAGATGGGGCGTGTGTTGCTGCAGTCAGAATCTTTTCGATGTCAGTTTCGGGTATTGCATCGGGAAGGAAATCCCGATGTGCCCGCTGCGAGGTGAGAATCCCCAAAACTGCTTCTGCGTGATCACTATTCATTTGAATTAACTGATAAGCCCCACCGGACAGGACACGCCCGTGCCACCGATACCGCAATATCCATTGGGGTTCTTGCCGAGATACTGCTGGTGATACGGCTCGGCGTAGAAATAGTCGGTAAGTGGCGCAATCTCGGTGGTTATCTC
>CAIYHK010000293.1 GCA_903925985.1 uncultured Actinomycetes bacterium | reverse complement strand
CTGAGCAAGATCTTGCCTGAATGCAATTTCGTAGCGCGCTTGCTCATTGGCGAGTCGCTGTTGATTTGCAGCTAACTGCTCAAAAGACTCTTCGGCTATAGCCTCGGCCGATTCAATCTTTTTCACCATGCCAGCAATCTCGTTACCGAGTTCATGTATCTGGTTACCAACTTCAGTGCCGACACGTGACACTTTGGACTCGAGCACACCGAGAAGATTTGAAATTGAGTCGAGTCGAGCTTCGGCAGCGGCCAGCGATGCAGCTTGTGCATCCACTGTTGTGCGAAGTGATTCAACAATTATTCGAAGCTCGTCGACGGAGGCCGCGGATGCTTTTTGTTCGCGGTTGAAGATGCCCATACCGACATCTAGTTCACCACATCAATGCGTGCCGAGTACGGAAGCCAAGAATTTTTTCGTACGATCAACACTTGGATTTCCGAGCACATCCGCAGGTTTGCCCTGTTCCATGATCACGCCCTCGTCCATGAAGATGACGCGGTCGGCAACATTTCGGGCAAAACCCATCTCATGGGTGACCACAAGCATGGTCATTCCTTCCTCGGCCAGAGAACGCATTACCGCAAGAACATCTCCGACAAGTTCTGGGTCGAGGGCGCTGGTGGCCTCATCAAACAACATGACTGAAGGGCCCATAGCCAAGGCGCGGGCTATTGCCACACGCTGTTGCTGACCACCAGACAGCTGGGCGGGGTACGACAGCGCCTTCTCCGACAAGCCCACACGGGCCAGTTGCTCACCGGCAATTCGTTCAGCCTCTGAGCGTGAACGCTTGAGGACTTTACGCAGGGCAACGGTGACGTTCTCAATGGCGGTCATATGTGGAAACAAGTTGAACTGCTGGAAAACCATGCCCAGCGAGGTTCGTGCAGCATCAAGGTCACAATCGGGATCGGTGAGCTCAATACCTCCAACTTTGACGGTGCCCGATGTGGGGGTTTCAAGCATGTTCACACAGCGCAGCAATGTGCTCTTACCGCTCCCTGATGGACCAATGATGCACACAACTTCACCACGTGTTACTTCAAGGTTGATACCACGTAGAACTTCGTTGGTGCCGAATGATTTACGGAGCTCCGTTAGTTGCACGACGACTTCACTCATCGGCGAACCCTCTTTGCTTTGCGTTCCATATATGCGACCAGTTGGGTCAGTGGAAGCGTGAGAATCAAATACACAAGACCAGCAACCACCAGTGGCGTTGCATTCGCAAACTTACCAACACCATCACGTCCAAATTGCGCGAGGTCACGAGTCCCCGCGGTGACGCCAAGAACTGAAATGAGCGATGTGTCCTTAATCAATAGAACAAACTCATTGGTTAATGGGGGAAGGATGATTCGAAACGCTTGCGGGATAATGACGGTAATCATTGCGCGTGAGTAACTCATACCGAGAGAACGCGCTGCTTCCATCTGTCCGCGTGGCACTGCCTCAATGCCGGCTCGAATCGTCTCGGCGATATATGCGGCAGCGACGAGTGCGAGTGGTGCGGCACCTTGGACGTACATGTTTGGCCAAGTCCATCCGGTGGCAATCGGAACACCAAAGCCGAGGATCAACAGTGTTACAAGCAGTGGGATGCCACGCAGCACCTCAATGTATGTGGCTGCGAACCATCTATATGGCCGCACCTTGGACAATCTCATCAAGGCAAGGATTAAGCCCAGGCCAAGACCACCAATGAATCCAAAGAATGTGAAGATCAGTGTGTTGCGTGCGGCCTTGGTCAGAATGTCAGGAAACTGCTCTTTGATGATTCGCCACTTGAACATTGCGTTGGAGAGCTTTGACCAATCGACGATGAGAATAAGCAACGCCAGCGCGATCAACGTAGCCGCATATACGAAATAGCGGAGTAGGTTGGCGCGCTGGCGCTTGCTCAAACTCATGATTCAGTTTTCAGCTGAGAATCACTCAGGGTCTACACCGAAGTACTTCTTGTAGATCTCTGCGTAATCGCCACTGGACTTAGCGGCTGCGAGACCAGCATTTACTGCTTCGATAAGAGCTGTGTTGTCTTTCGCTACAGCGAATCCGTACTGCTCATCTGTGGTGAACATGGCAGAGATTGCGAGTTCGGTGTTCTTCATCGCACGGTCAGCGTTAACCGGCAGGTCCTGGAGTGCTGCATCTACCTTGCCGGATTCCAATGCAATGAACAGCGCTGTTGCATCAGCAAAGGATTTAATTGTTGAGTCAGTG
>CAIYHK010000292.1 GCA_903925985.1 uncultured Actinomycetes bacterium | reverse complement strand
GGTAGCGCTCAAGGTAAATCTCGTCGCGACCAAAGAATGCTTTGGATTCACGCTGAGCGGATTCCATTGCTTCTTTCACTTCTTCGGCACTGTTCACAACCTTCATGCCGCGACCACCACCGCCGTAGGCGGCCTTGATGGCGATCGGCCAACCATTCTGTTTGCCGAACTCGGTGATCTCCTTCGCACTCGTTACGAATTCCGTGGTGCCTGGAACAATCGGCGCACCACCACGAAGCGCTGCTTTGCGGCTCGAAACCTTGTCGCCCATTTCGTCTATGGCAGCTGGGGGTGGGCCGATGAACTCAACACCCATCTCGGTAATGGCGCGGGCGAAGTCGGCATTCTCAGAGAAAAATCCGTAGCCAGGGTGCACACCATCGGCACCACTCTTTTTGATGACATCGAGAATCGCTTCGGTGTTCAGGTAACTCTCGGCAGCGGTTTGGCCGCCAAGTGCATACGCTTCGTCGGCGAGGCGGACATGAAGCGCGTTGCGGTCCAGCTCTGAATAGACCGCAACAGTGGCAATTCCCATCTCTCGGGCAGCCCTGATTACTCGGACTGCGATTTCTCCACGGTTGGCGATGAGGATTTTCTTGAGCACGAGTGTCTATGTTTATGGAATGGACCTACCTGACGCCACCCCAGAGGCGTTAAGGGCCCCAAAAAATATGGAATGGCCCGCAAGCTGGACCGTTAGACATGTGGCTGAAACTGGCAGTACAAACCTTGACCTGGTCAGATACTGCTCGGTAGGTGCGGCTACGTGGCCCGATAAGAGCATTTTGGTCACCGACCATCAAACTGCAGGCCGAGGTCGACTCGATCGCACCTGGGATGCCACTGCTGGTGCCAATTTGCTGGCCTCGGTGTTATTTCGGGAGCCAAAAGGACACCTTCACCAGCTCACTCAGCGAATCGGGTTGGCGATTGCCCTTGCGGCACGAGAACTAACGGTTCGCAGCCCACTTGAGCAGATCACTTTGAAGTGGCCAAACGATGTCTTGTATGCGGGCCGCAAGGTTGCAGGAGTGTTGGCCCAGGCTTGTCTTGATGCCAACAACACTCTGATCGGAGTTGTGGTTGGTTTTGGTGTCAATGTTCGTTGGTGCCCAGAAGATGCCGCTCGCCTAGGAGACGATGTCACTCCCCACGAATTACTACATCGAATCTTGATTGAGCACGACACACTCGCGGCGCTTTCAGACGAAGCATTTCACGAGTTGTACAAAGCGAATCTGTCAACACTCGGTTCACGTGTGCGGGTTGACCTGCCAACGGGGGAGTCCGTCACTGGTACTGCCGTAGATGTGGCACCCGATGGTGAACTGAAAATAGTTGACGCTTGTGCTCTAACCCATCTGATTAGTGCTGGTGATGTGGTGCATCTCCGCGTGGTTAATTAAAGCCAAGTAATTCGTGTGACACCACTCAACTAAAGGTTGGAACTACCGTGAACTCGTGCGTTTACAACGTCGTTCCGTTTGGCCAGTGGCGTTGGTGGTGTTCGTATTCACTTCGCTGTCAGTGGCTCTCGGGGCAGTAACTGCGGTCAACCACAAGATTGATTCGGTCAATGTTGTGCCAGAGCTCGCCACGGCACTTTCGCCGCCAACGGCTGGAATTGTCAATTACTTGATGGTGGGCTCGGACTCACGCAGTGGGTTTGCGAGTCCGGCAGATGATCCATTTGCAGTTGGGTCAGAGGACCTCGGATTGGGGCAGCGCAGTGACACGATGATTGTCTTGCGATACGACTCCGGATCTGGATCGATTGCACTGCTCTCGATCCCACGCGATTTGTACGTGTCGATTTCAGGAGCTGGGAAAGACGACCGAATCAACTCGGCTTTCTCTCGTGGGCCAGATGTGCTTGTAAAGACTGTGCAAACTGCGCTCGGCATACCGATTCATCACTATCTCGAAGTGAGCTTGCTTGGCTTTAAGCAAGTAGTGGATGCAATCAAAGGTGTGGAGATTTGCGTGCCCCATTCTGCGCGCGACCAGAAAATCGGTCTCATACTTCTTTACCCTGGCTGTTATCGGATGGATGGGGCATTGGCACTTGCTTACTCACGCAGTCGCTATTACGAAGAAAAGATTGATGGCGAGTGGGTTATCGATGGCACCTCAGACATTGGTCGCTCTACGCGCCAGCGTGCATTCATAGTTGCGATGATCAAACAGACCGCCAAATATGCAGCAGCACATCCATTTGAGACCAGTGATCTGATCGGCAGTCTTGCTGAAGCTGTTCGGGTGGATCCAAACCTTGACCTAATGACATTTGCGCGCCGCATGCGCAAAGTCGCCGATGGCGTGTCGGAATCTTTTCAGTTGCCCGTTGAAAACGCGCGGATCGACGGCCAGTCGGTGTTGATTCTGATGCAGGACTCAGCGGCCCCGATTATTCAGTACTTCGCTGGCAACGGACCTAAGCCCGTCGACGGTCAAACTCCCGTGCCCTGAGAGCTGATTCAAAATCGGCGACCGCAGTTGGCACTCCGATGCGGTGCCCTTGCATGTAATCACAGCCAAGTAGCCGCAATCGCTGTACCTGTTCCTCGGTAGTCACCCACTCTGCAACCACGGCCATGTGCAATGAGTGGGCGAGGAGGATGATTGAGCGAACCACGGGATCATCGCCTCCGTGTTGACCAATATCGCGCACAAGCGAAGCATCCAACTTGAGGTGGTCAGCAGTAACGGTTCGCAGATTGGTGAGTGATGAATAGCCCGTGCCGAAATCATCAAATGCAATCCTGAATCCAGCACGCTGCAATGACTGCAGTGATCGCATTACGGACGGATTTTCATCCATCAGGGTTGTCTCAGTGATGTCGAGCACAAATTGTGATGCATCTAGACCGTGACGTTTAACCGTTGCCAGCATGCGCTCTGGCAGAGATGTGTCTGCAAGTTGTCGTGAGGAGATGTTCACACTCACGGTGAATGAGCGCTCCACGGTGTCTGAATCCAGTAGGCGTCGCAACAACGCACTTGTTTGATCAACTACCCAATCGCCAATTGGGCCGATGAGACCAGATTCATCAGCCAATTCCAAAAATGCAGTGGGAGTGAGTTGTCCGCGCTCAGAATGATTCCAGCGCAGAAGTGCTTCAGCCCCAGAGATGCGGCCGGTGTGCGTAGAGACAATCGGCATCATCATCAAAGCAAACTCGTTGTTGGCTAGCGCGCGCTCTAGGCTTGATGCCAGCATCAGCCGCTCGCGTGCGACAGTGCGCATCTGCTCTGTGAACATCTCACAGCGGCCACGGCCGCGCTGCTTTGCTCGGTACATCGCAGTGTCGGCATTGCTCAGCAATGTTGCTGCGGCATCTGGGGGAGTTTGAGACTCGAGTAGTTCGGCACTCGCCATTGCGATTCCAATGCTGGCACTCGTGTACACATCCATGCCTTGGAGAACTAGCTGACCAGTTACGGATTGACGAATTCTCTCAGCTACTTCCATCGCAACATGCTCATCGTTGATTCCCTCACAAAGGATCACGAACTCATCACCACCGATTCGTGCTACGAGATCGGATGGCCGCGTTGCATTTACAAGTCGCTTGGCAACATTGGTGAGCAAGTGGTCGCCAATTGCGTGACCAATCGAATCATTCACATGCTTTAAGTTGTCGAAGTCCACGAACATGACTGCAACACCGCGCCGGTTCGTGCGGTCGTGGTCGAGCGCCTCGGCGAGTTTGCGCAAGAACAGAACTCGATTAGGCAAGCCCGTTAGGGCATCGTGTGTGGCTTGGCGTGTGAGTTCATCTTGTAACTGACGAGTTTCTGTGATGTCGCGTGCGATGACCGCAAGGTGGGAGATGGTTCCGTCATCGTTGCGGTGCACCTGTACCGCTGCTGAGAGCGTACGCACGATGCCGTCAATGCCCCGAAAACCAACCTCGCCTTCCCAGGGTTCGCCACTCAAGCCCGAGAGAACTTCACGTGGAACTTGGTCGCGTACGGTTTGGATGAATCGGTCAGCGAGTTCCTCATCTTCACCGAACAGTGTGCGCGCACCATTGTTTGAAAACATAAGCCGACCTTGTGGTGTGAACACCAAAACAGCGTCGGAACTCGCGTCAAGAAGATTTACCAATTGATCAGCGAGCGTATGTTGAGTAGCTACTGCTGAAGAGTTCTGTGCACTGCCCACGTATCCGATGATCTCGCCATTGGCGTTCTTGACGGGTTGGGTCGAAATCTGCACCCACACTTCGCGGTCACCGACTGCCAGTAGACGAAAAGTGTGAACAAAGTCCTGACCCGCATCAATTGCGCGCCGCCAGGCAACTTCAGCAGCCGTGCGCTCAATTGGCGCCGCATTGACCCAAGGTGCCGAACCAGTGACAAGCGGGCCGTTGTCTAAGACCAGTTGGCGGTAAGCGTCGTTGGCGGCCGTGACCCGGCAATCCGGATCGGCCTCGAAAATGCCTATGGGCAACGATGCAACCGAGCGTTCGATGGTTTTCATTGTTTCACGCACCAGCATCACTTTCGGCGATTCCATGAACGCCTAGAGCGGTCACATGGCACGCTCACACCACTTTGCGTCACTTAGGTGCGGAGTAACTGCCTGAGACCGTGAACTCGTCGATTGCGGCGTTAATGATCGCTGAACGCATGTCGTTTCCAGACATGCCAGAAGTGATGGCGGTGGCGTCCCGCATCGCAAAGACCGTGAAATCTATGCGGTGAGTTATTCCTGCGGGTGGGCAAGGGGCAACCCAACCGATTCCGCCCGCGGAGTTCAACCCCTGTACTGCTTGGTCTGGTGTTCCACCCTCGGGAATGCCGGCAATGAAGTCAGCCAAGGGAATTGCTGCCACCCACAAGATGTACTCCGAACCGTCAGCAAGTAGGTCAGTGCTGTCGGTGACCACGATTCCGATCGCGGTTGCGTTCGCTGGCACATTGCCCCAGGTCACTGACGGAGATAGCCCTTCGCCATCACAGGAGTTCTGTGTGGGCACGACTCCACCATCGGGCCACGCAGTTGTGGCATAGAAGTCCGTGTAGTCAGTTGGTTCAACTCCAATGGTGGTGGTTAAAGGGACAGTCGTGACAAATGCAGTTGTCAGGGTCGGTTCGCGCAGTGTGCGGCCATCGTCGTTGCACGCCGACAGAGCGGTGAACGACAGGAGAAGTAAGGCCAAGGCAGATTTACTGCGAATTTGGGCACGGGTGGGCGTCATCACAGAGGGTCAGGCTAGGTCACGCATTAGCGTCATAATCGCAATGATGAACAATCACACCGCAGACCCACTCTGTGTGCTCACAGTGCATGCCCATCCAGACGATGAGGCGTCCAAGGGTGCGCCGACCCTAGCGATGTATGCAAGCCGCGGAGTCCGTACTGTTTTGGTTTGTTGTACGGGTGGCGAAGAAGGCGATATGAACAACCCGAAACTTCGTGAGCCGGGCCAGCCTTTCCATGAACTCACTCCGGCGCAAGAGAAATCGCTTTTGGCACGATTGCGTCCGATTGAGCTCGAGGCTTCGGCACGGGTAATTGGATTCAGCGATGTTGTCATGCTTGGCTACCGCGATTCGGGAATGCTTGACTCGCCATCCAATTCAAATCCTGAGTGTTTCCATATGGCAGATATTGACGAAGCAACCGGCAGGCTCGTGGCAGAAATCCGTCGCACACGGCCGCAGGTGATCATCACCTATAGCGATGATCAACGCGGATACCCGCACCCCGACCACGTCAAAGTTCACGACATTTCAGTTCTGGCCTTCGAACGCGCCGGAGATCCGATGTGGTATCCGGAGGCGGGAGAGCCTTGGCAGCCGTTGAAGTTGTATTACACGTTGTGGTCGCGCGCGCGAATCATGGCGATGCACGAAGCGATGCTGAAGCTACGCGGCTCATCACCATTTGATGCGAAGTGGTTGGAGCGACCCAGTCAAGACGAGCGCATTACGACCAAACTGCACGTGGGGCAGTGGCTGTACGCGCGCACGGGTGCGTTGAAAGCGCATGCCACGCAGATTGATCCAGACGAGCCTTGGTGGTTTGGTCTTTCAGACGACGAAATGGCCGAGGTTTACCCGTATGAGGATTGGGTGCTTGCAAAGTCCGCGGTTGTTGGCCCGGCTTTAGGTGAATTTGAATCCGATTTGTTTGCCGGCATTGATTCCGCCGTTATCGCCACAACCAACGGAGTGACACTGCGATGAGCAAAGTGCAGTACCGACTTCAGCTCGGCAAGAAACAAGAAATTGTTGAAGGTCCAGATGGTGCCGATGTC
>CAIYHK010000291.1 GCA_903925985.1 uncultured Actinomycetes bacterium | reverse complement strand
TCGTAATTACCCAGAACTCAATGGGTCGTGCCACGAGGTCGGCCTTGGACCACCGGGATCCGACCAGCCAGCCAATGGCAAAGAATGCAAAAACGAGTCCCACATAAATATGTTTACGACATTGCACGCAATAACCAGCAAATTGTCCTCATAATCCAGGCCGTTCCCAAGTGTGGAAAAATGGCTGAATGGCTCGTCAAATAGACCGTGGTCCAAAGACCGGAGAAGTAATTGCCCAACGCATCCGTCGACGCATAGTCACGGGGGAGTTGCCCATCGGGGAGCGCCTGCCGGCCGAAGAGGAACTCACTCAGGAATTTGGAATTGCCCGCACTACTTTGCGTGAAGCACTTCGTGTTCTTGAATCAGAGGGGCTGATCAAGATTCTGCGCGGTCGCGGCGGTGGCCCAATCGTTACTCGCCCCACAGTGGGAACGCTGTCTAAGGGTCTCGCGGTCACATTGCAGTTGGACGGCACAACAGTTGGCCACCTCGATGAAGCACGACAGCTTCTGGAGCCTCGCCTTGCGGGCAAGCTTGCTCTTGACCACACAGCCGAAGACATAACGGCACTTGAAGAGATCGTGGCCATGGCTGAGGAAGCTGCCGAAAAGAATGATCGCAAAATGTTCGTGAAGGCGGCTGCGCGGATGCACCAAGCCATTCTTTATCGCTCGGGTAACCCAGCAATCAGCATCTTGGCGGCTCTGGTTAATGATCTCGTTTACGACTACTACATGAAGTCAACGGAGAAAACCGATTCGACCTCTTTGGGCGACGCATTCAAGCGTGGTGCGAAGTCGTACCGCAAACTCGTGGACTACATACGCGAAGGCAAGGACAAAGACGCTGAGGAGTACTGGCGCACCGTGATGATGTACACAATCTCGCGCCAGGATTCGACGCGCCTGCTAAAGGCGTTCGCTGACTGATTAGCGGGGAAGGCCGAGCACGCGCTCGCCCAAAAGATTGCGCTGAATCTGATGCGTGCCACCAGCGATCATTGATTGGCGTGACGCATTGATCTGATGGTTTGGGCCAGCAGCGTCCCAATCATCCTGAAGCCATGCGGTGGCACTTAATCCGAGAATATCCACGACCAGTTCTGAAGATTTTTGTTCAAGATTTCCCACGAGCACTTTCATCAAAGATCCAGCCGCTGGATTCCCGTCACATACTGATCCAGCACTGAAACGCTCACCGAGTAGATCAATGATCCATTCATCAGCGATAACTGATGTGATGCGTTGACGCATCGTTGGATCAGAAAGTGCGTTGGTGCCCGAAACTGCTTCAAGTACTTGGCGCTTACGGCGGCCACCGCCAGACCCACCGCGATAGCTGGAGCGCTCGCCGCCGAGAGTTCCATTGGCAACACCCCAACCCTTATTCGGTTCACCGAGCACTGAATCTTTGGAAACGAGCACGTCTTGAAGAAATACTTCGTTGAAGTGCAGGCCACCAGTGATGTCAACCAACGGTCGTACCGAAACCCCAGGTAGGTCCATCTTCAAAATCAGCATCGTGATTCCACTGTGGGGTTTTTCTGAGTTCGGATCGGATCGAACCAGAAGCATGCCGTATTCGGCATCACTGGCATAGGAACTCCAAACCTTCTGACCGTTCACCACCCATGCTTCGCCATCCAATTGGGCTTTAGTTCGAAGTGAAACGAGATCAGAGCCAGCGTCGGGTTCGGAGAAAAGCTGGCACCATGATTCTTCAGCGCTCAAGATCTTTGGAACGTAACGCTGTTTTTGTTCTTCGGTGCCGGCACTGAGAATCGTTGGTAAAGCGAGTCCGATACCAATTCCCATTGGACGGCGATTCGGTGTGTCATAGCGAGTAAGTATTTCCTCAAGAGCCGCTTCGTGATCGCGCGTGAGGCCAAGCCCGCCATATTCAACCGGCACGCGAGAGCCAGCCAAGCGGGCATCAAAAAGCTCGCGCTGGAAATTGCGAGCTGCCTCGGTCATGGCGTGGTGTCCGTCGCGTGACCGGCTGATCGTGTCAACCCGGTCGTCGTCAACTTCTGGGTTGCGAAGGGGGTAGCGGGCAGCGATGAACTCTTCTGCCCGAGCCCGAAAATCAGCGACGGTTTCAGTCATGCTTTAAAAATAGGGCAAGGATTTTGAGTTCGAGCAATTCGCCACAAAGATGTAGCCCATGGGCGATGGGGGCGTAGCCAGCGAGCGGGAGTCAAAACTCTCTAAATGGGTAGCCACAGCCACGGGCGCCCCAGTCGAACGCATCTATCGTCGCCCCGGCGGAGGGCGTAATGAGGCGTGGGACGTCGAATTCAAAGGGCAATACCCGAAGTTGTTCCTCCGTGTGGACATGGGTGGTGGGGCAGCGTATGAGACCTATACGTTGCGCCGAGAAGCCGAAATCTATGACGCTCTTCACAAGGCCAGCATTCCCGTCCCGGCGGTGATTGCGGTCCATCCAGAGATCGAAGCTGTGTTGCTCGGCTATGTCGAAGGCACCGCACCCCTTGCGAAACTTCCGCTCGAGCAACAGCACAGCATCGTGGACTCATTCGTGCCATGGATTGCCAAGATGCATGCGCTCGATGTGAACGCGATGCATCTACCAACGCTTGGACCTATTGGCTCTATCAAAGAGCACGTCGCGCGCGAACTCGATGTATGGGAAACAAGACTGAACTATCACGCACGGTCAACTCCGTTCTTGCAGGCATGCCTTAAGTGGTTGCGCGAAAACAACCCTGATGTGCCAGGCAGGCCGTGTCTCGTGCAAGGCGACACAGGGCCGGGGAACTTTCTTCACGACGGATCCAAACTGACCGCGATCGTTGACTTTGAGTTGGCTCACATCGGTGACCCGATGGAAGACCTCGCGTGGATTGGCACCCGGAATGCCCAAGAACCAGTACCGGACTTTGATCGGCTCCTTGCACTTTATGAATCTGAATCTGGAACCAAGGTCGATGCCTTTCGCTTGAAGTACCACATGCTTTTTGCTGAGTGGCGAATCGGTGTCCTTGATGCGGCACGCCCCAGTTCACGGGTTTCGGCTGCAGGTGACATCGGTGCGCAGTTGATTTTCGGTGGGGGCCTGCACATGCGACTCACTTGCGAAGCAATGGCGGCACTGCTGGAAGTTGATCTTGGCGCGTGGACAAAGTTCCCAGCCGATGAATCAAGTGCATCTGGTGTGTTTGATGCAGTTCTTGAACAAATGAAGGACATCGTTGTTCCAAGCATCTCCGATGCTTTCGCTTCAGGCCGTGCTAAAGGAATCAGCCGCGCACTTAAGTACCTGCGCGAAGTTGAGCGTTTCGGGGATCGCCCGCTGCAGTCGGAATTGCACGATCTTTCTGGTCTGCTTGGTCACACCGTCGTTGACGTGGAGCGGGGCCGTAGTGACCTGCAAAAGGCCGTGCTTGAGGGTCGGCTCAACGCCAAGGATTTGCTCACCTACGAGTGGAACCGGGTGTGTTGGAACCACACGCTTGTGGGCGAGGCGATGGGCGTGCTCGCAACAAGGCACTTGCCAAGGGTTGCACGATGAGAATTGCCGATGCGCCAACTAAAGTCACTTCCAGAACCAATCAGGTTGGGAAGTTAAGGGGGAAATCATGAGCAAACCATTAGCAGGAGTCCGCGTTCTTGAGATCGCGGCATGGACCTTCGTGCCGGCCGCCGGCGCCATCATGGCCGATCTCGGTGCTGAAGTAATCAAGGTTGAACCACCAGAAGGTGATCCCCAGCGTGCGCTTCGCAACCTGTTGAACCTCGACAAGAACGGCCCAAACCCATTCCTTGAAATTCCCAACCGTGGCAAGAAGAGCATCACAGTTGACCTTCAGCACCCGAAGGGTCGCGATGTGGTGCTCGATATCGCGCGCAATTCGGATGTGTTCCTCACGAGCTACCTACCAAAGGTTCGCACCAAGATGGGAATTGACGTCAAGGACATCCGTGGCGTCAACGAGAAGATCATCTACGTTCGCGGCACCGGCTGGGGCTCACAGGGGCCGTATGTGAATGTCGGCGGCTACGACGCTGCTGCTGCATATGCAACCTCTGGTCTTGGCTTTAAATTCACCCTTCCGGGTAAGCCACCACTTGGCCAGCCTGCGGCGTTCTTTGACCTCGCCGGTGGCAACACGATTGCTGGTGCAATTTCCACCGCATTGTTCCACCGCTTGAACACTGGAGAAAGCTCAATCGTCGATGTGTCCCTCATGAACGTCGGCATGTGGCAGCTTGCACCAGACATCGTGATGGCGCCCTTTGCTAAAGAACAGTCGAACGCACAGCCCGATCGATTCGAGCCGGGT
>CAIYHK010000290.1 GCA_903925985.1 uncultured Actinomycetes bacterium | reverse complement strand
CCAGACGACCAGAGATGTTGCCCGATGTTCCCTCAACAAGACCATCTTCCAGCATCTTCTTCGCTGCTGCAAGCACGGCTTCAGGTGTGGTTGTTGGCGACTTTTTTTCAGCGCCGGTGTTGTCATCAGCCATTTTTCAGGACCTCCGGATTGACGAGATTATTAGGTGCTTCTCCACGAAGCAGAGCTTCGAGCCCAGAGGCCATCATTGACGTGTGGTTCGCTTCGGTATCAAAAGTTGCACCGCCGATGTGGGGCGTTAGAACCACGTTGTCCATCCCAACAAGTGGATGGGTGACAGGGAGATGCTCCCCGTTGAAGTGATCAAGGCCCATTGCGGACAAATGACCTGATGAAAGCGCCTCGGTGAGTGCATCCAAGTCATGCAGGGCAGCACGTGCAGTATTCACGTAAACCGCACCCTTTTTGATCTGCTTGATTTTTTCTGCCGAGATCAACCCAAACGTGTCAGGTGTAACTGCTGCATGCATTGAGATCACATCGGCTTCGGCCAGCAATGAATCCAGATCATGTGTGGCTTCTGGAGCGAACGGGTCTGCGATGATCACCTTCATGCCGAGTCCTGCAAACCGCCACGCGGCTGCGCGACCAACCGCTCCATACCCAACAATGCCAACGGTAAGACCCGCAAGCTGCCAGCCCCTATATAGGAGGTACGGATTAGTTCCGCCGGCATAAACGGTTCCCTCACGGATGCTGCGATCGGCAGGCACGAGACCACGGGTGGCGGCAAACACCAATGCGACTGCAAGCTCTGCGACCGCGTCAGCATTACGCCCAGGTGCACGCAGAATTGGAACTCCAGCTGCGGTTGCTGTCGGAACGTCGACGTTGGTCGGGTCACCACGGGTGGATCCAATTGCAACTAACGGCAGGTCGAGCACCGGACCTTTGCACGAATCAACTTCGCAGATCAGTACGTTGGCATTCTCCGCGATTATCCGCTCAGCCAACTTCTCACTGTTATAAATCCGCAACGGACGCTGCTCAAGCCAAGGCTCAAGAATTACATCGCCCAACGCACGGAGCCGATCAAGGCCTTCCCCTCGAAGCGGAGCTGTTGCAAAAATCCGTAACTTTTCGTTCTTTGCACTCATCGCACAGTCCCTAAATCTTGGCCATCACGGAACGCTCCAGACGCAAACTGATCACGACTGGGAAGAAGAACCTCCACCGACGCCTTCGCTGCCGTGGCACCTTCTTGGGTGGTCATGGTGACGGTGATTTGTACGAGATGACGACCACGGCGATCAACGTTTTTGCCAGTTACTTCACCAGCGAAGATTGATGCATCACCCGTCAATGCGGGATTGCGGAAGTTTGCACTTGAGTGTGTGATCATGCCCCACTCGCCCGCCCAGCCACTCACGTAGTCAATTAGCCATGCACCCATTGACGCGCCGTAGCCGTAACCGCGCGGCATTCCAACATGCTCTGCCCACCGAGGCTGCAGGTGGCCACGTGATGGCCCGTGATAGGCGCCATCGGTGAGCTCAGGATTGATTCGCTCCATCTGGCGATCACCTTCGAGGCCAGCCATTTCCTTCGTGTAGCCAAGCTCTTCAGCAGAGAGTGATGTTGGCCCTTTGCGAGTGGCTCCCCAAATTGTCATTGGATAGGCACGCCATTCGGTAGCGAAACTCGCCAAGCTGTGTGGACCCATTGCGTTCATCGCCAACAAATCCCCGACAGAAACAGATTCCCAGTAGCGCGGCGAGTGACCAAGGCTCTGAATCTGATCGATGAACTTCAACTTGTCGACTTCGAGATTGTCCAGCTGCTCGTCAGTCCAAGTGGGCTCGCCGGCATCGGAGAATCGCTTTTTCTCTTTTGCCTTGCGTGGCTTGTATCGAATCGAAGTAGAGCGTTGCAACGCCACACGCTCACCGCGCTGATTGATATAGAGCGTGTCACCGCGTTGGAAACAAGTTGGGCCAGCAAAACTTGTCTCAGTGACGCGATAGTCAAATGGCATGCGATGACAGATGAGCAGATCACCAGGCCGCACTCGTGGGCCAAAGAACCACCAGTCATCGCCACCAAAGATCAAATGGGAGTCAGGAATCTTTCCTACCTGTGCTGGGGCACATCCGTGACTGGTATCGCAGGTAACTGTGAACGACTGTGGCGCTACAAGTTCGCCGAAACGGCTCTCAGTGAACCAGCGGTCATCGTAATGAAGAGGGTTTGGATAGTGCATTGCTTGCACCCAGCGTCGAATGTCATTGGTTGCTACAGGCTCTTTAAGAAGGCCTGGCTCCATTGGAACACCCATGTGGCGATCGAGGTCGGAGACGTCGAGCCCCGCCTCGGTTTCTGCTGAATCTTTTGTCACTGCTCTCCCCCATTGCGACCGAGTCTTTCGAGGATTTTTTCCACCAAACCCTCGTCGCGCACTTTTGTTCCACCTGCAGTCATTGGTACATCTGCCTCGTCAAAGAACAAAACGTGCTTTGGAACTTTATAGGAGGCCACGCGTTCTTTTAGAAACGCCTTGATCTCTTCTTCAGTTGCCGAGAATCCCTCTTTGCACACAATGCATGCAACCACGATTTGGTCGAGCCGCTTGTCCGCGATACCCAAAATTCGGCTCAACTTAACCGGGGCGCAAGCTCGAAGCGCCACTTCTAACTCTGCAGGTGAAACGTTTGCGCCACCAGTTTTGATCATCTCGGTGCGACGTCCTGAATAATGAACAATTCCATCGGCATCGACATGGCCCGCATCGCCCGTGTGGAAATAACCATCTGCATCAAAGGTCTGCTCTGCGGGCCGACCCAGATATCCGTGCATCAGCGTCGCGCCGGCGATAACTAACTCACCTTCATCGTCAACACCAAGTACCCGACCGGTATCAGGATCCACCACTCGCATGTGCACACCTGGCAACACGCGACCACTTCCAATCCGCACTTGTTCACGAGTGTCACTGCTGCGGTAACTCGTAGCGAATGCGCATGTTTCAGAGAGTCCGTATCCAACTGGCATCACCCAATTCGGATCCGGGGTCACACTGGTATGGCGAGCGAATGCGCCTTTTCCGTAGGCGCACTCAACTGAAGACAGATCCGTCGTGCTCCAATCGGGGTGTTCAGCCAGCGCAGCTGTTTGGTGCGCCAAGGTGTATGGCTCGGTCACGCGTTCACGCGAGATGAGCCGCAGCGCCTCACCGGGATCAAAAACTTCCTGAGCAACCCAGCAACCGCCACTCGCGAGAGTTGATCCAACCGCAGTATTCAAGCCTGCAGTCCAGAAAATGGGTAGTGCACTAAATGTGCGTGTTTCGGGATGGCGCGCAAACAACTGGGACTGCATCCAGAACTGCAACGAGGGAGAGCGATGGCCATGCAAGATCCCCTTTGGTTCACTTGTAGTGCCTGAAGAGAAGATCACAAGTGCAGGATCATCTGGCGTAATCAATGCAGCAATCGCGTCGACATCAGAATCAGTCACTGCATCAGCCCCAGCCAAGAAGGTGTTCCATGATTCGTCACCAAGCACTGCAACTTCGCGCAAACTCGGAAGGTCTTCACGAATTGAGTCAATGTCCACAGCAAATTGTCGATCCAGCAACTTTCGCTGTGTTAGGACAATTGGTGCTGCTGACTTACGCAACATGTGCGCAAGTTCGGGCGCAGGAGCGAAAGTTGACATTGGCACCGCGACTGCCCCAACCATTGCTGAAGCGAATATGGCAGCCACAGCCTCGGGGCGGTTGCCCATAATGATCGCCACTGAATCCCCACGCTTTGCACCTTTTGCGAGCAAGGCGCGCGCAATCATTCGCGAATGAGCCGCTAGATCTGAATACGACCAACGCACTGTTTCGCCATTGCGTAAGGAATCATCAAAAACGATTGCTTCCCGATTGCCAAATTTTTTGGTCACCTCAACTAAGAATCCCGAGAGCGTAAGTGCACCGATTCCGGGAGTTGACTCAATGGACGGGCCAGAGAATGCGCCTTCCAAGTTTGGCTTAACTGCACTCATGCCCTACCGCCTAGTGGAAATAGACCCACAAAGCCATCCATGGTCACAGCATCTGCAAGAAGTTCAGCCGTCTGTTCAATGCCTGCGGGCAACCGCAACGCGGGTTGCATCATTCTTGTCAATATCGAAATGTCGTATTCATCACAAACTCCCGCGGCACCATGCAACTGTTGGCAGGTTCTGAACACCGCTCTTGCTGATTCAAGTGCATGCAGTCGGAGAGCGAGCACATCGGCGCGCGCGGCCTCACCGACTGATGAAAAGCGCCAAAGCGTAAATCCAGCGAGTTCACGCAAGCCAGCAACAATAACGGCCGCATCCGCTAGTTGAAATTGAACTGCTTGGAAAGTGGCAATTGGTTTTCCAAACTGAATTCGACTATTCACATGAAAGGTTGCGAGACTGACCGCGTTCTCCAATGCCCCGAGCAGTGTCCAGCT
>CAIYHK010000289.1 GCA_903925985.1 uncultured Actinomycetes bacterium | reverse complement strand
TTGGGAGAAGCAGTACGAGTAACACCAGCGAGCAACCAAAAGCAGCGACAGCCTCTATGAGGTACCGAGTCGCTTGAACGTCCGACGTAGCTAAGCCAATGAAAACTGGGGACCAGAGCGTGACCAAAGCTCCGATTCCACCAATTGCGAAGGGCAGGACGACATCTTTGTCCCGAGCAGTCCCAGCGATCACAAGTGAGCCTGAGGTGATGATGATCATCACAACTAAAGATGCGATACCGAGTAGGGAAGCGTCGTTGTATAGCCCTTGAAGCGATCCCGAGTTTCCGATGGATTGATAACGCCATCCTGGAATGAAGAGCGATAGGCCGCCGAGCGCTGATGCGAACATCGCAAGCACAAACACGGGTTGTGGATTCGTAAACGACACAGCTCGACCGTTTGGCCAAGTGCGCACGAGTATTCCGGTTGCGGCGAGCGCCGCAAGACTTCCAGCGAGCCATGCAATCCATCCGAAGGTTGCGTTGAAACTGGATGAATCTGAATGAAGCACGCCATCGCTCAGAGGGTTTGGACAACCGGCCGCGGCGACCGCCAACACAAGACAGAGCGCCGGGATCGACCACCGGAAAGCTTCAGGTCGCATCCAAGTGAAGACGCCAATCGCCGTGGCGGTTAGTCCGCTCACAATAAACGGCAACTGAATCAACAAACGACCTTCAAAGATGTACTCGGCCACCAGCGATCCCTCGAGAAGGAAGAATGCAGAGAGCAAAACACCTGAGATGACGATCAGGGGTGAGACGGCTCTCTTGGCGGCAAGCGATCTTGGCGTCGCTGAAGACCCTTGAGCACTCGGCGCATTGAAGGTCGATTGGTTGTCGCCAGAGTCCGCGGGTTGACCGCATCCTCGGCAGAAACGCACGGAATCATCAATTTGATTGCCGCAGTTGCGGCAAGCTTGCTGCTTCAAAAGTGGTGCCCCGCACGTGCGGCAGAATCCGCCTTCACCTTGTTGTCCGCAATTACTGCACTTGACCATATTCTTTCCCTTGGTCTTTAAGTTCTCGAAACCGAACAATCTGTTTGGCTTAGCAAATGCACATCTTGGTCAAGCTCTATAACTGGGGTGAAGCAGGGAAGTCGTTCGGATTGGCTGGGAGGTTTCTTTGTCTGAAGTGCGATCTATTGCTCTCGCACTTTTGCTTTTAACTAGAGTCGGAGGAGCACCCGTATGGCGAAGATTTGTGGCGAAAGCCGAATTCGGTCCTGCGCTCAACATTGAAAACTGAAAGATATCTCCGTGATAACTACCCGAATGTCACTCGAACTATTCGCGTAGACACGTTCATCAGAAAAGCCAACCGAGGAACTCGAGTTGGGTCCGACAGTCATTGAGCCAAAATACAACTGCCATCCAAAAGTGTTGAGGGGAGATACCAGGTACGCAGTCAAGTCAACATCCACTGGTCGGTTTCCGCTGTTAGTAACGACGACTGATCCTGAAACGTTGTACACCTGACTTGATGCAGGCAGATT
>CAIYHK010000288.1 GCA_903925985.1 uncultured Actinomycetes bacterium | reverse complement strand
TGAAGATGGACACTTACGAATGTGGGCCCCGATCAATGGCGGAACAGTAGAACTCGCGACCACAAATTTTCTGGATGTCCATGCAATGACCATTCCGGCCGAAGAAACGTTCTGGCCTCGAGGTAACGGATTTGACTCTGAATATGCAGGGGGCAGCAAAGTTCTGCGGTTACCAAATGGTGATCTTGCGATGATCTATCACGGTGAACATCACCCATGCGCGGGCGATCGCGCCGAAGTCAACGTGGGCCTTGCCATCTCAGATGACGATGGCGCCACATGGCAAAGACGTGGAAAGATTCTCTCGGCATCGCCATACGATTTCGAGTCCTGCGAAGAGCGTCGATTCTTTGGTGCTGGCAGTTTCAGCGGCGTGGTCAGCCCCGATGGAAAGTACCTGTACCTCTATCACCACATCTGGCACCCAGAGCAGTCGTGCTACATCACCGTGTCGCGTTCAGAAATCTCTTCGGGGCTGGGGCCTGGCACATGGACGCGTTACTACCAAGACAGTTGGAGCCAACCTGGTCTCGGCGGACTCGGCAGCGACATGTGGCGGGAGCCGCCGGGGCAAGAAGGATGTATGGCAGGTATTCCAAGCGTCAGCTGGAACCCCACTTACAAGATGTGGCTCGCTGTTTTCGTCACGTTCAAGGGGTTCGCCTACACGTCTTCGCCAGATGGGGTTAACTGGGCCACACCAAGGATGCTGATGCGCGGTGTCACACTCGTGGCGCCAGAATCACTCATCGATCATGAGCAGTACATCTACTACCCGTCACTCATCGATCCAAATGCGAATCAAGACGGACGCACGAACAAGAAGTCGCTCCTTATCTACGCCTTCGGAGGGTGGACGGCTGCTCACCATATGGTGGCGAATCGGGTGGAAATTTCCGCCGTGCAGGTCGCCGTACCCGACACCCTGCCACCCACTGGCGCAGGTATGGATGTCATGAAAATAATCCTCGGGGCATTGTTTGTATGCGGCGCGGGATTAGGCCTTTTCAGCCGCAACAAGGGCTCAAATCGGCCATTAGGCGGCCCGCAAACCCACGCCAAATAACGTTTTGGTCGGAAATCCACCACTTGTGCTCTTGTGCAATTTAGGTTACTGATTTGCAGGTTCGTCCTGCAGAAAGGGGTGGTACGTATGTACACATTAGGAGCATTCCTGTTATTGGCAGCCCTGCTCGGAGCGGTGACCGCGGTCGTCGATTCGGTGCTTGGCCTACTCAAAGTTGATGCAGTCATCAAGAAGATCCCTGTAGTCGGGGCGCATTGGGGGCTCGCTGTGGCGATCCTCATGGTGTGGCTACTCGGCGAGCGCGGCATGGGTTATCCCGCCGTCGGCTGGGGCGTCACAATGGATGACACTTGGCTGAACATCGTCGCTAACGGCGCGATGGTTTATGCCGCTGTTCCGCTCAAGGATGCAGTGATAAGCATGGTGAACAAAGGTCTTCGCGCCTAGTTACCAGCACATCTAGTGAGAGCCCGTCGGTGCAAGCCGGCGGGCTCTTTCATTTTTGGGTACGTGGCGTTTGATTCAGCTAACTGCAATCGTGGATTTTGAAAGCCAGCGCGTGGCTGCCGTCGCCTTGCTCTTTCCCGTAACTGCAATAGCAATGAACTTGCCACGTTGCGCTTCTGCCAGAGTCAACTTTGGTCGGTTCGAATTTGGAACGGCTTGACACGTTGACGGCACAGTCCGCGTTGCTGAGACAATTTTTGAAGTGCAGGAATACCACTGATACGTGAAGGAGGGCACGGGTGTGCCGGTCCACTCACCCTTGTTCGCCACGAGTTGCTGCCCAACTGTTGCTGACCCCGAAATAGTTGGCTTTTCAACTGCCGTGGCTCGGGTAGGCCAAACCACCGCTGCTGCTGCATTGGTATTTCTGTTATTTCCTCGGCCGAGCTGACCTGAACTATTGAAACCCCAACAAACGAGTGTGCCATCAGAGATCAATGCACAGGTGTGATAACTACCGAGCGTGATTTGAGTAACGGTGCGCTGGTTGAGTGCACCCCAATCGCTGGGCGTTGGACGACTCTCGTTGGTGTTGTTGCCAATGCCGAGTTGGCCATAACGGTTTCTGCCCCAACAAGAAACTGTTCCCCTGGAAAGCAACGCACATGTGTGGGCGGTTCCGGTACCTAATTGGATCACTCGTGCAAAGGCAAAGCTCCCACCGTCGACCAACACAGGCACGTTCGAGTCATTTTCATCTCCGGTTCCGAGCTGACCTGAATTGTTCTCACCCCAACAGGAAACTGTGCCACCAGCAATCAACGCACAGGTAAAGCTGTATCCAGTTGCGATTTCGGTAACCACTTCGCCACTAAGCGCCCCTCCATCAACCAGAACTGGGGTCTCACTCTTTTCTGTGTTGCCGTTTCCAAGTTCCCCCGCGAAGTTCTGACCCCAGCACGAAACCGTACCGCCAGCGATCAACGCACAGGTATGCCCGTCACCAGTTGCTATCTGAGTCACGACCTGGCTAGAAAGCGCTCCACCATCAACCAACACCGGCAAGTTGGTGTCAATGCTGTTCCCAGTGCCTAACTGCCCATCACCATTTTCGCCCCAACATGCGACAGAGCCATCTGCAATCAATGCGCATGTATGAGCGAAGCCAACAGCTATCTGAGTTACGGACTGGCCCGTGAGCGCACCGCCATCAACCATCACTGGAAGATTGCTTCTGGTGTTATTACCAGTACCTAACTGGCCAGAGCTATTTTGGCCCCAACATGCGACAGAGCCATCGGTGATCAACGCACAGGAATGTGCGCCCGTTCCGATCTGGGATACTTGCTTGCCGTCGAGCGCTCCACCCTTGACCACAATCGGCAAATTGCTGTCGGCATAGGTGCCATTCCCGATCCCCCCACTGTTGTTGTAACCCCAACATGAAACAGCACCAGTGGCGAACAATGCGCAGGTATTCTCATTGCCAGCCGAAACTGCTGATGGGGCCATGGTGCTGACCGATTCGCTAACGGCGACAGCTGTCAACGAGCCCGGACCACCAATTGCGACGACACCGATTAGAGACATCATCATGAAGAAACGACACAAGTCTTTGAAATAGCGCATATGCAACTTTAACAATCGACCTCAAGGCGCATTAACAGCGACTATTAACAACGGTGGAAGCTTGTAGAAGTCACAGTCCCAATTTGAGCGCGGCTATAAGTCAATTATCTTCCAATGGAGGCGGCGCCGGGAATCGAACCCGGGTACAGGGCTTTGCAGGCCCTTGCCTGAACCACTCGGCCACGCCGCCATGCCTCTTTCAAGGCAAAGATCACCCTAGTCCACAGACCCCACAAGGACATTGGGCGAAATGGACACGTAGCCCCAATAGAGTGCAGTGCATGTTTCGACGCCTTGCATTGCCCGTAGTCATTTCCGCAGCTGTGATCTTTTCGGCTTGTTCGGAGTCCGAAGGTTCTAAGGACTCAAGTGAGTCCACGAACTCCTCGGCAGTCGCTCCTGAGACACCACTTGATGTCGAATACATCGAAGCCGGGCCCGAGAACGTGGGCGTGACCACGCTCGCACTGCCAAATGGTGACGGCGTAGAAGTTTGGTACCCAACCGAAGTTGTCGCTACCGGGCAAGTGTCGTACGACGTACGCGATTTCGTACCCGAGTCACTCAAAGCGCTGTTAACCGCAGAAATTCCCGCGAGCTACTCAATCGATGCCACTCGTGACGCTGATGTCAAGGCAGGCAAATACCCGGTAGTTCTCTTCTCGCATGGGTTCTCGGGAATGCGACTCCAGTCAAGCTTTCTCACATCGCATCTCGCATCTTGGGGAATGATCGTCATCTCCCCGGACCACGCGGTGCGCGACCTGAAACACGCATTCGTCGGTCAAACCGGTGACCCCAAGCAAGCGGTGACCGACCTCTTTGACGCCCTCGCAGCAACCACTGCAGATGCGCGATTCACCGATGTCATGGACCAAACCCAGATCGCCACACTTGGTCACTCAGCTGGTGGTGGCACTGCCCTCATGGCGGCTGCCGATGACCGCATCATCGGCTACGTGTCGATGGCATCGGGAAGCCTCGGCGGAAGTGACGCCGCCGCACCTGCGATGCCAGACAAGCCTTCGTTCTTTATTGCTGGCACCCTGGATGAAGTCGTGTCCCCCACTGAGGTCACCCAGGTTGCGTTTGAAAAAGCGCCATCCCCTTCCATCTACTGGCTGGTTGATGGTGTAGGCCATAACGGATTTGACGACTTCTGCACATTTGGTGATGGCAAGGGAATCATTGGAGTCGCTGAGGCTTCTGGTCTCGGACCGATACTTGACACCCAGCCACAGTTCCGCAAACTCGGTTCCGATGGATGTCTACCGCCCGCAGTCTCCAGCGAGATCGGCTTCCCGATCATTCGCCAAGCTGTCACGGCGTGGCTGGTTGACCTCTTTGGAGCCTCTCTTGACACCACTCGCATTCTCGAGGTGGAGTCGGGTCAATACGGCGCTGAAGTAACAATCACCGCTAAGTGATCTAGCCGCGGCGCGTGGCGTGGAAGATCGTGCGCGTTCCGCCTTCCAACAATTTGCTAGACCGCACATCAAAGCGTGCCTTCAGCAAATTTTCAAAAACAGGCAATGTGTAATCCGCGTGTATGCCGTCACGCTTATTGCGAAGTAGACGCTGCACCATCGGGTCATCATCGTGTGGAAATTCAATCACTAACTCAGGAGTGAGTTCAGCCAACATGTCGATCTGCGAACCAAGCGGAACATTGTGTGTAATCGCCATGTGGTGAATTACGGCTAGATATAGG
>CAIYHK010000287.1 GCA_903925985.1 uncultured Actinomycetes bacterium | reverse complement strand
CTTTAGCGGTTTCCATTGCCGACATGCCAAAAGGAATGCGCTCGTTGATAAACAAACCGATGATCTCACCCGTGTGGGAGCGAATCTCTTCTCCACAAATCACTCTGTGGCCAAACTCGAGCAGTGATTCGGCAAGTGCCGATGCACCTCTCACGGCATGATGATCTGTAAGGCAAAGTACATCAATGCCTGAAGAAGTAACCACTGTCACCAACTCATCAAAGGTGGTGGTGCTGTCACCACTATGAAACGAATGTGTATGCATGTCCACACGGACACAACCCGGTGTCTGAGGCTCTGCCAAGTGCTGATGGCGCGCTACTGCTTCAACTGAAGGAGCCGCCAAGGCCCTACTCTCCGCTCATCATTACGTCGTTGATCACGAGGCTCACACCTGCAGCACGAGATGGCAGCCAGTCGATGTCACCGCCCACTTCAACCACATCCATAAGCATTCTCTGCAGAGTTGACGCGATGGTGAACTCACGCACGGGTGCACCAATCTTTCCGTCTTTGATCAAAAGACCTGAGGCACCTGTGGAGAAATCCCCAGAGATCGGGTTGACACCACTATGAAGTCCTTGAACCATCTGGATGAGAACACCATCAGAAACATCGGCAATGAGTTGTTCTTGCGACCGTGTGCCGGGCGCCAACTGCATTGCCAAACATCCGGCCCCTGGAGTGCCGCCGGCATAACCGCCACGCACAGCATTGCCAGTGCTTGAAGTACCCGCACGACGCGCGCTGTACGACGAATGCACAAACTGGTTGAGGCGCCCAGCCTCGATCAACATATTGCGACGCGCAGCCAAGCCTTCGCCATCAAGATCGGTAGCTGTGTAAGCCAAAGGATTGGTCGGATCATCAATCAGGGTTATCAGTGGACTCGCAACAACCTCACCAAGGCGATTGGCAAACAAACTGCGACCTTTAATCACTGCTTCGCCAGAAAGCGTCGATGAAATAACGCCAAGAAATTGGGCGGTCACGTATGGGTCAAGCACAACCGTGACCTTCTTGGATGGCGGCTTGATCGCACCGAGAAGACGTGTTGCACGATCGGCGGCTTCACGTGCAGCTTTCTGCAGATCAAACAACGCGGGATCTCGACCAACACTGAATCCAAATCCAGTTTGAGTGTCTTCACCATCTTCAGCAAGTGTGCCCACCGAAACATTTGCTGCGTTCTCGCGCCCTGCGCGTCGAATACCGGTGGTCGTAGCAACGGCAACCTCACCCCAGCCATCTTGATAATCCGCTTCATCCACACGCACACGTGAATCTGCAGCAATCGCTAGGCGTTCGAGTTCTTTTGCCAGATCAATTTTCTTCGCTGTTGGAAACTGCTCTAGAGCATCACTCCACAGAACCTGTGGCACTGGCTCAACACCATCAGGTTCCGCGAGCCCAGCCCACTCGTCAGGGGTACCGAACGCAACGTTGTCGCGTGCCTCACCCAAAACTTCAGCAATTGCTGATTCATCAAGTGTCCCTGCATACGCAAATCCGGTACGCCCTTCTCTGATGACACGAATTCCGATGCCCTCACTTTGGGCCGAGACAAAGTGTTCGACTTCACCTTCATAAACACGAATACTCGTCTCGCCGCCGCGCGAAGCAAATGCTTCTACTTGTTCACCGGGTTTTGCTTGTCCGACAACACGGTCGACAATTTCCTGCAGAGAGCTCATGCTGCAGTTCCACCAATAGTGAGGCTCTTCACCCGAAGGGTTGGTTGACCATCGCCGACAGGTACACCTTGTCCGTCTTTTCCACATGTGCCAGGGCTACCCATTGCAAAGTCATTCCCGAGGAGATCAATATCTTGCAGAACTTGTGGCCCATTGCCGATGAGGTTTCCTTCGCGCAATGGCTCGGTGATCTGACCATTCTCGATCAGGTACGCCTCGGTCATCCCGAACACAAAATCACCAGTTGCGGTGTTGACACTTCCTCCACCGAGTTTGGCTACGTAAACACCATTTGGTGTGTCACGAACGATTGCTTCGGGGTCCTCCGTGCCGTTCAAAACGTAAGTGTTAGTCATGCGAACCATCGGCAGGTAGGTGTAATTCTGACGCCGACCATTGCCACTCACCTTGTGTCCCTCTTTGCGTGCACGCAAGTAGTCCCACATGTAATCAGTAAGAACACCATCTTGAATCAGAACGTTGTACTGGCTCGGGTTGCCTTCATCGTCAATCCCGATGGCGCCCCACTCGCCACTCATGGTTCCATCATCAACGAGTGTTACGAGCGGTGATGCAACGAGTTGCCCCACACGGTCACGGTAAACGCTTGCACCTTTAGCGATGAGGTCGGCTTCTAACCCATGACCGCATGCTTCATGAAACAGCACTCCGCCACTTCCGCATTTGATTACCACCGGCATTGCACCAGACGGGGCCGGCCGAGCACGGAGCTTTGTAATTGCCTGATTCGCGGCTGCGAGTCCAACATCTGCAACCTTGTGCCTGTCAAAAAGTTCGAACCCCATTGTGTGGCCGAGGCTCTCATAACCGGTTTGCATTCCCGAATCCCCATTGGCCACAACGCTGACCCGAAATGCAGTACGAACCTGGGCATCCGTTGCGAAGACACCTTCGGTGTTAGCAACAAGGATCTCTCGACGCGCATCGGAATAGCCAGCAGATACCTGCACGATGGCGCCATCGACCGACCTAGCCGCTTCATTTGCTTCAAGCAAGAGTTCAACTTTGCGAGCTTTCGCCACACTGGTCGGATCGATATCGATGTTGTTAACGGGATGTGACGAGGGCGAACCAAGGGCAACAACTTTCACCCCTTTGCCGCCGCCTTTCGCCGCGGCTGCAGCCGCGCGCGCTGCAGTTTCCAATCCACGCTCAGTTAAATCGGAGGTATATGCGTAGCCAGTTGTCTCACCGACCACGACGCGGATGCCCGCCCCACGATCACGACCACTCGTTACCTGCTCAACGCGACCATCATCAAGTCCCGCACTTGTCGATCGGCGATCTTCGGCGAAGATCTCAGCAAACTCACCCCCGTTTGCCATCGCTACGGCGAGAACGGACTCTGCAACTGAGGATTCAACCAACTGACTAGCCATTTCTTAACCCTACAACCGACCTAAATTATTGAGGCATGACACACCGCTCGGAACACACATCGCCATCCGGGCATGTCCGCCACCATCGGACTTACTGGTGGAAAGAGGCCCTGATCATGGGTGTCTTCTATCTGATCTATAGCTGGGCTCGAAACCAGTTTGGAAGTGCGAATGTAAGCGATGATGCCGTTCCCCTGCAGGCGTTCAACAATGCGCTTCGGGTAATTCGGCTCGAACGCGCAATTGGGCTCTTCCACGAAGAAACGGTTCAGGAGTGGTTCTTGTCTTACGACTGGTTCATTCAGTTCATGAACACTTACTACGGAACGATGCACTTTCTGATCACCATCGCTGTGTTTGTAATTCTCTACAGGCGACGCCCAGATGTTTTCCCGCAGTGGCGTAACACATTGGCAGCAACTACCGCTTTGGCAATTGTTGGCTTTTCACTGTTTCCCCTCATGCCTCCACGCCTGCTGGACGAGCCTTGCCCACCGAAGGCGTACGGCGGAGTATGCATTGAATCGACGATGCGAAGTAACCCAAACGACGGTGAACCATCGTTTGGTTTTGTCGACACGCTGAAGGAGTACGGCGGACCTTGGTCATTCGACTCAGGCACGATGGAAAAGATCAGCAACCAGTTCGCTGCGATGCCGAGTTTGCACATCGGTTGGGCTTCATGGTGCGCATTCGCACTTTGGCCACTCGCAAGAAAACGCTGGGTGCGAGCAGCATTTCTCTTGTACCCAGCATTGACCCTGCTGTGCATTGTCGTTACCGCCAACCACTTCTGGCTCGATGGTGTGGGAGGCCAACTCGCGCTGGGTCTTGGGTTTTTGATCGGAACTGGCATTCACCGGTTCAACCAGGCCCGATTAGACCGCCAACTAGAACGGCTTTACGCCGAAACCTGAGTCACATAGGACTTGTAGGGGTCCCAGCGTTAGCGTTGAACCCGCAATGTTCCTCGAGCAGATCCACTCCCCAGCTGACCTGAAGCCACTTTCCTACAGTGACCTTGACCTGCTCGCAGGTGAGATCCGCGACTTCATCGTGCAGGCAGTGAGTGAAACCGGTGGACACCTTGGTAGCAACCTCGGCGCAGTTGAACTGACACTTGCACTTCATCGGGTTTTTGAAAGCCCAAAGGATGCGATTCTTTGGGATACCGGACACCAGTCATATGTGCACAAGATCGTGACGGGTCGACGCCACAACTTTGCGTCACTTCGCCAGAGTGATGGTCTATCGGGATATCCAAGCCGCACCGAATCTGAACACGACTTCATTGAAAACAGCCACGCGTCTACGGTGCTCTCGTACGCCTTCGGGATGGCGATTGCACGTGACACCGGAGCGGACCCCGATCGTCGATTTATCGTTGCGGTACTCGGTGATGGTTCCATGACCGGTGGCATGGCTTATGAGGCTTTGAACAACCTCGGGCACTCAAAGCGCCGCGTGATAATTGTCCTTAATGACAACGGTCGCAGTTATGCACCAACGATTTCCAATCTCACCGCATCGAACACAGTGACGATGCCAGTTGATCTTGAACAAGACCTGACCGGAGAACTCAAGTTCCCCGAACGAATCGTTGAAAAGCTTGCACAGGGATTCAATACCATTCGAATGAATCCGGTTTATGTGCGCAGGCAGCGGCGGATTGAACAGTTCTTGCGTGACCTCCCTCTTGTTGGTCAACAAGCAGAACGAGGTCTGGAAGCTTTCAAAGCAGCGGTGCGTGAGTTCCTGCAGACAACATCATTTTTTGAAGCACTTGGTGTTCGTTAT
>CAIYHK010000286.1 GCA_903925985.1 uncultured Actinomycetes bacterium | reverse complement strand
GATCTTCCAGAACACATCAAGCGTGATCTTGGTTGGATTCGGCTTTGGTGGTTCGTTGCTCGCCCTGTTCCTCCGCGTTGGTGGTGGAATCTTCACCAAGGCAGCTGACGTGGGTGCAGACCTCGTGGGCAAGGTTGAAGCTGGCATTCCAGAAGACGACCCACGTAACCCTGCAACCATCGCCGACAACGGTGGTGACAACGTTGGTGACTGCGCCGGTATGGCCGCTGACCTTTTCGAGTCATACGAAGTCACACTCGTTGCCTCGATCATTCTCGGTGTTGCGGCGTTCAACTCGATTGGTGCCAACCCGGCGCTTGGTCTTGTGTTCCCGCTCGCAGCCCGCGCAATCGGTGTAGTTGCATCAATCGCTGGCGTTTTCGCCGTGAAGGCAAAAGAGGGCGAGACCAACGCTCTGCGCCCGATCAACAAGGGCTTCCTTGTGGCTGGATCTCTCACCCTTATTGGCACCCTGATTCTTGCGCTCACTTATGTGGGTAACGAGCAGGCAAATGCTGGTTGGAAGTGCTTCGGCGCAGTGGCGATTGGTTTGGTGCTCGCACAACTCGTGAGCCGACTCACCGAGTACTACACAGGTACTCACTTCTCCCCCGTTAAGGAAATCGCCGCCTCAGCAGAAACTGGTCCGGCCACCGTGGTGCTCTCTGGTACTTCGGCTGGTCTTGAGAGTTCGGTGTACGCAGTTGTATCCATTGCAGTTGCAATCGGTGTTGCTCTTGCACTCGGTGACGGCAACCTCACCTTCTCGCTCTACCTAGTCGCACTCTGCGGCATGGGCATGCTCGCCACCACTGGTGTGATCGTGTCTGAGGACACTTTTGGCCCCGTGTCAGACAACGCTGCAGGAATTGCGGAAATGTCGGGCGAGTTCCACGGCGAGCCACAAAAGATCATGGTTGCGCTTGACGCTGTTGGTAACACCACAAAGGCAGTGACCAAGGGCTTTGCAATTGGTTCAGCTGTGATTGCTGCAGTTGCGCTGTTCGCTTCGTTCATCGAAACTGCCGGTGCGGAACTCGGTGTTGTTGCTGACAACTTGAAAGACGGAGTCTTCAAGGCGCCAGAACTTGCGATCAACGTTGCCGATCCAAAGGTGTTCATTGGACTCCTCATCGGTGGCGCCGTACCGTTCCTCTTCTCAGCACTTGCAATTCGTGCGGTAAGTCGTACCGCGGGCGTCGTGGTGCAAGAAGTACGTAATCAGTTCGCTGACGGTGGAATCATGGCCGGCACAAAGAAGCCGGACTACGCACCAGTGATTGACATCTGTACTGCAGCGTCGTTGCGTGAACTCACAACACCTGCACTGCTTGCAGTTCTCACACCCGTGATCATTGGATTCGGTATCGACTGGAAGGCGCTTGGAGCATTCCTCGCAGCCGTTATTCTCACCGGCCAGCTCATGGCCAACTACCTCAGCAATGCAGGTGGTGCTTGGGACAACTCCAAGAAGTACATCGAAGATGGCCACCATGGCGGCAAGGGTTCTGAAGCCCACAAGGCTGCGGTAATCGGCGACACAGTCGGTGACCCGTTCAAGGACACCGCCGGCCCGGCGCTCAACCCGCTGATCAAGGTGATGAACCTCGTTTCGTTGTTGGTGCTTCCGGCGATCATCTCCACTGCAGATAACAACGGTGCCCGCTACGCAATTGCTGGTGCCGCACTTGTAGTGCTGATCGGCTCAATCATCTACTCGAGTCGCAAGACAGAAGGCATCAAAGCCGCGGTATAACGCCTAGTGTGAGCAACTGATGCTCGCATTATTCAACATTGAACAATGGCTGCAGGATGGGGGAATCTTCCTTCTTGCGGCCATTGTTTTTGCCGAGAGTGGATTGTTCTTCGGATTCTTTCTGCCAGGTGATTCGCTTCTATTCATTGCTGGTTTTTTAAGTTCGGACACCGGTGGTGGCCATCTTCCCGTGCTACCAATCGTTGCTCTCGTCACCGTTGTTGCGGCAATTGTTGGCGATCAGGTTGGTTACTGGTTTGGGGCCAAAGTTGGCCCAGCACTATTCGACAAACCTGAATCACGACTCTTCAAACCAGCACACGTGCAACGTGCCCACACATTTCTTGAAAAGTATGGGCCACGCACAATCGTGCTCGCGCGCTTTGTGCCAATCGTGCGCACATTCGCACCAATTGTTGCTGGTGTCGGCAAAATGAATTACCGCACGTTTATTGCCTACAACATTGCCGGTGGAATTCTTTGGGGCGCGGGTGTCACTTCCCTTGGCTACTTCCTCGGTGAGATTGATTTTGTGAAAGAGAACATTGAGATCGCGATCATCGCAATCGTTTTCGTTTCAGTGCTACCCGTCGTATTTGAACTTTGGAAACACCGCCGCGAGGTGGCTGAAGCAGTTGACGAGTTGAGCTGATGGTTAAGTATTTGAGCCTTGACTGGATCGATTCACTTTCCACAGTCGTTGCTGCTGATGGCAACCTGAAGCAACACGCAGCGGGGCTCAATGTGGGAATCACTCAGGTGGTCACTGACTGCCCAGACGGCACCGTGACTTATCACCTTCAGGTCCGTGCTGGTGAGGTGGCCTTTGGCGTTGGCCCAGCTGATCCCGAGCATGTCCGCTTCGAACAGTCCTGGGATACCGCTGTCGGTGTCGCCACGGGCACTATTAATGCCCAAAATGCCTTCATCAGTGGGCAAATCCGGCTTTATGGGGACCGCATGCTCCTATTGGAGGCTCAGGGCGTCTTGGGCGCTCTGAACGGCGTTTTCGACCAAGTGCGAGCAGACACTGACTACGGCGTCTGAGCGCCACTACAGCGCCCTACAGGGCACGACCAGCCGAGGCTGGATCAGATCAGGCCAAGATCACGAACTGCGTCGCGCTCGCCCTCGAGCTCAGCCACGGACTTATCAATTCGATCGCGGCTGAATGCATCAATCTCAAGATCCTGAACAATTTCGTACTGGCCGTCGGTGCACACGCAAGGGAACGATGAGATCAGACCCTCAGGCACGCCATAGCTGCCATCCGAAGGCACCGCCATCGATACCCAGGTGTCAGGCGCGGTGCCCAGCACCCAGTCATGAATGTGGTCGATTGCCGCATTCGCCGCAGACGCAGCCGACGAGAGACCGCGCGCTTTGATGATTGCCGCACCACGCTGCGCAACTGTTGGGATGAAATCGTTTTCAATCCATGCCTGATCGTTCACCGCTGCTGCAGCATTCTTGCCATCAACCGCACAATGGAACAGGTCTGGGTACTGGCTAGCGGAGTGGTTGCCCCAGATGGTCATCTTCTTCACCGCAGTTACGGGCTTATTCAGCTTCTGGGCAATTTGGGTGACCGCACGATTGTGGTCAAGGCGGGTCATGGCCGTGAATTGACGTGGATCAATGCCCTTTGCGTTACTCATCGCAATGAGCGCGTTTGTGTTGGCCGGATTGCCTACAACCAAAACCTTGATGTTCTTTTTCGCCGAGCGGGCAATCGCCTCACCCTGGGGTTTGAAGATTCCACCGTTGGCGCTCAAAAGATCGGCGCGCTCCATGCCGTCCTTGCGTGGCATTGCTCCGACCAGAAGCGCTACATCGGCATCACCGAATGCAACGTTCGGGTCATCACTCATCTCGACACCTGCAAGCAACGGAAATGCGCAGTCATCGAGTTCCATCTTCACTCCACCGAGAGCGCCTAGGGCGGGAGTTACTTCTAGAAGCTGCAAGATGACCGGAGTGTCCGGTCCGAGCATCGCG
>CAIYHK010000285.1 GCA_903925985.1 uncultured Actinomycetes bacterium | reverse complement strand
CTGTTTGGTAAAGCACCACGCAAGGATGTCAACCCAGACGAAGCAGTGGCAGTTGGTGCCGCCCTCAAATTCCGTTGCGAGGAATGTGGCCATGATTTCTTCTGCCAGTCCAATACCAACAACACGGGCCCCGATTGAAAGCACATTCGCATTGTTATGTGAACGCGCCATGCGTGCGGTGTAAAGGTCGTTGCAAAGAGCAGCACGCACACCACGCACCTTGTTCGCTGCGAGTTGCTCTCCTTGGCCGCTGCCACCCATCACAATTCCAAAGTCCGCTTTGCCATCCCGCACTGAGCGTCCGACAGCCGCACATATCGGTGGGTAGTCACAACTCTCAGTTGAGTGTGTGCCGTGATCATCAACTTTGTGACCATGCGATTCGAGAATCACAATTAGGTGTTGTTTGAGGTCATATCCGGCGTGATCAGAGCCGATAGCGATGCGGGCCATTAATTGAGTGTATGGGCGCACGACCCCGCCGAAGGTGTGACATTACGCAAAATCAAGAGGCCCCCGAAGATGTTTCTAGGTCGACCACTTCACCCCCTATCGTGCACTCGTGGCACTGGACCCTCGCACCCCCGTAATCATCGGCACTGGACAGTTTGTAAATCGCACCAAATCCTTCGATGAGGCAATTGAGCCAGTGGAGATGATGGTTAAAGCAATCGAAGCCGCCGCCGCCAACGCCTCCCTTAAGTCGGTACCCAAGGCCGACGCAATCAACGTTGTTTCGCTGCTGTCCTGGAAGTACGTGAATCCTGCCTGGTTCGTTGCACAATTGCTCAAACAAGAGCCGCCACATCTTGGATACAGCGGAACCGGTGGGAACACCCCACAAACTCTCGTGAATGCCGCCGCACGCGAAATTCTCGCTAATCAATTTGATGTCGTCATCCTCACTGGGGCTGAAGCGAGTAGGAGTCGTTCCAAAGCACGAGCCGCGGGCATAACTCCTGATTGGCGAAAGCCAACCGACGCAACGCCACAACCCGTGCAGGTGACCGACGAATTGGACATGGTGAGTCCGTACGAAGTGAGCCGCGGGATCACGATGCCAGTGCAGATATATCCACTGTTTGAAACCGCTCTGCGTGCTGCGAACAACCGCACTCCCGAACAACAGATGCAGATTTCGAGCGAGCTTTGGTCGCGCTTCAGCGAAGTTGCCGAACGCAACCCATTCGCTTGGTCACAACAGGCATTGTCACCCGAGGAAGTGCGGACTGCGGGGCCACAAAACCGAATGATCGGGCTTCCCTACCCCAAATACATGAACTCCAATAACGATGTGGACATGGCAGCGGCAGTGATTATGTGCAGTCTTGAAAAAGCTGAGCTCTTGGGAGTGCCAAAAGATCACATGATTTTTGTCCATTCGGGTACGGACTGTCATGAGCATAAATTCGTCTCCAACCGTTGGTCGTTCGATCGCACCCCCGCAGTCGAGATCGGAGGGAAGCTCGCCCTTGATCTTGCACACTCAAACATTGACGACATCGCCTTTATCGATCTCTACTCGTGCTTTCCCGTCGCAGTGCAACTTGGTGCGCAATCACTTGGCCTAAAACTTGATCGCGACCTCACCTTGACAGGTGGCTTGCCCTTTGCTGGTGGTCCATGGAACAACTATGTGATGCACGCAATATCAACCATGACAAACGTTTTGCGCGAGCACCCTGATGAGCGCGGTCTGATCTGGGCTAACGGTGGTTTCACCACGAAACACGCATTCGGTGTCTACGCAGCGAAACCTTCGCGTGATGTGTTCAAGTACGCAGACCCTCAGGATGAAATCGACAAATTACCGATGCGTGAAGTCGCTCATGAACGCGAGGCGGAGGGCGAAGCGATCGTCGAGGCTTACACGGTGATGCACGACCGCACAGGAAGTCCGGAATTTGCACTCGCCTCGTGCTTACTCCCCAATGGCAAACGTGCTTGGGGAACATCAACTGACACATTCATAACTAAGGCAATGTGCGAGGGAGAATGGGTTGGCCGGATGGCAAGGCTTGCCGCAGATGGCACAATCTCATTCATATGACCACTAGCGACACGTTCCCACGCCAGTATGCGCGCACCCAACGGCTCACGTTGGGCGAGCCACGAAACATCACGGTTTCCGCCGATGGTCGCCGCGTCTTTTTTCTGCGCAGCAGCAGTGGCTCCGACAGCGTCAACTCTTTATGGATGCTCGACCAAGATGCTGGAGTTGAAAAACTCCTTGTCGACCCACGCACGATAGGTGCAGATCTTGATACCGAGCTTCCTCCCGAAGAGCGGGCACGTCGGGAACGTTTGCGGGAAGGCGCAGGTGGCATCACGTCATATTCGTGTGATCCGAATTTCTCTACCGTCGTATTCACTCTCTCGGGTCGGCTTCACATCGCACAGGTGGATGGCAAAGGTTCAGCAGATGTGCGGGAGATCAATCTTCCCCACGCAGTCTTTGATGCGCGTCAACGCCCCGGCCATGACCAAATCTCCTACATCTTTGATAACGGTCTTTGGTTAACCGACTTCGATGGCAACACGCGAAGGCTCACACCGGATGAAGGCGAGTTGATCACTTGGGGAATGGCTGAATTCGCCGCTGCCGAAGAGATGGATCGTCAACGTGGATACTGGTGGTCCCCTGACGGCATCACTATCGCAACCTGTCGCGCTGATAACTCACCTCTGCACTCTGCATGGATCGGAGATCCAGCCACACCGCAAGCGAAGCCACACGAACACCGCTATCCATTTGCTGGCACGCCCAACTCAATAGTTGAAGTGTTTCTCCTCAATCCAGAAACCGCTGCCACCACTTCAACTCGTTTGAAAACCGGGCCACAATTCGAATACGTGGCATCAGTGCAGTGGCGGGACGTCTCGCGTCTTGTTATCGGAACTCTTTCACGAGATCAGCGCGAATATCGGCTCTCCCAATTTGAAAACGGACAACTAACCGAAATCTGGTCTGATGTAGATGAGGCATGGGTGGAACTCGTTCCAGGAAGTCCCACTTTCACAGCCGATGATCGTCTCGTGGTGGCCGCCGACCGCGATGGACGGCGTTGCATCATTCATGACGGCCGCGTTGTGACACCGGCTTCGCTGCAAGTTCGCTCAATTGTTGCCGCGAATGATCACGGCATCGTTTTCTCAGCGAATGAACTCACTGAGCCAACCCAATTGCATGTTTACGTGCTTGCCGCTGACACAATCACAAAACTGTCAGACAACGAAGGTGTCAACAGCGTCGCCGTAGGAGGTGCCACTCGGGTACTGAGGTCAACCTCGATCCACTCAACTCGGCCAACTACGCGAGTCATTGGTGGTTCTGAGTTGGCCAGTAATGCTGAAAAACCACTGCTGCTCCCGAACGTGACCCTGCACACCGTTGGTGAGCGTGGACTTCGGTGCGCCCTTGTGCTTCCTGCGAATTACGAAGGTGGCACATTGCCCGTTCTTTGTGACCCTTACGGAGGACCACACGCGCAACGCGTGGTCTCATCACATCACTCCTACCTAACTTCGCAATGGTTCGCCAACCAAGGATTTGCGGTAGTGATCACTGACGGTCGTGGCACACCTGGACGCGGCACCGAGTGGGAACGGTCGATCAAGGGCGATGTTGCCTCAATAGTTCTGCAGGATCAAGTTGATGCATTGCAGGCACTTGCCAAATCCACTGGGGCACTTGATCTAACAAAGGTTGGTATTCGTGGTTGGTCATTCGGCGGTTACCTCGCCGCATTGGCGGTACTGCGACGTCCCGATGTCTTCCACTGTGGAATTGCAGGAGCACCTGTTACCGATTGGCGTTTGTACGACACGTGTTACACCGAGCGATACTTAGGCAACCCCGCCGATGACCCAGCTCCGTATGAATCAACTTCGTTGATCATTGACGCTGCGAAGCTAGAAGAACCACTCCTGCTGATCCATGGGCTGGCTGATGACAATGTGCTGCCCGCCCATACTCTTCAGTTCTCGAATGCACTGCTTGCGCATGGCCGATTGCACGAGGTCCTTCCACTGTCTGGCGTCTCACATATGACACCCCAGGAAGTCGTGGCAGAAAACCTGTTGCTACACGAACTCGAATTTCTGCGCCGATCACTCAGCCTTTGAGTCTGGCGGTTAAGAACCGATCCTTGCCTGCGAGATCTTGATGAATTGTTACGTCTTCAAAACCAGCTTCAGTGGCAAGGCGTTTCGCCTCCGATCCCTGACGATGTCCGATCTCAACTACAAGCGCACCGTTAGGACTCAGCCATTCACGCGATCCGTTGATGATCACTGTGAGGTCTTCGAGTCCTGTTGATCCGGCAAACAATGCACCGTGTGGTTCATAGTCGCTGACGATTTTCTCTACCTCAGAATCGCCAGCAGCAATGTATGGCGGATTGGACACAATCAAAGCAACACGCCCACGAATTGCATTGGGCAATGCTTCATACCAGTCACCTAAAGCAACATGCACATTGTTCCCACGCACCCCTAGTCCAGCGAGATTGGCACTTGCGACTTCCAACGCATCGTGACTTGAATCGGTGATCCAGATCTCGGCCGAACCACGCGGTAGTTCCATTGCGAGCGCGAGCCCAATTGCGCCACTGCCAGTACCAAGATCAACTGCAATTGCCCCATGTGCATCAGCACTCATTGCCTTCTTTGCAAGGTCCACAATGAGTTCTGTTTCGGGTCGCGGAATCAATACGCGTGGGTCAACCATCAGGTCCAATTCACGGAATGACCAATGGCCGAGCACATACTGCAATGGCTCACCAGTACGCACTCTCGCAACCATCGCATCAAGATGCGCCACACTTCTCTTGGTCGCCGCTTCATCAAGCACTTCGTGAAATTCACTCCCGAAATACCCACTCGCCTCTTCACACAGCCAGCGAGCTTCGTTCCGCGCACCGACCACAGCGGCGGTTTCCTCCAGCAGTTCTCGCCAAGTAACTGTGCCGTCGGCACGCATTCTCTTTACTCCCCGCCGGCGAGCAGTCGATTTCGTTCATCTTCTGCGAGAGCATCGACAACATCATCAAGGTTTCCCGCAAGTACTTCTCCGAGTCGATAGATAGTGAAGCCAATTCGGTGATCGGTGAGGCGGTTTTCTTTGAAGTTGTAGGTGCGGATTTTCTCGCCACGACCACCACCACCAACTTGGGCCTTGCGTTCGGCTGATTGCCTTGCTGCCTCTTCGTCTTGCTTCATCTTCAACAACCGTGATCGCAACACCTGCATCGCTTTCGCCCGGTTTTGTAATTGGCTGCGCTCGTCCTGCATCGTGACCACAACCCCTGTTGGCTTGTGTGTGATGCGTACTGCGGAGTCTGTTGTGTTGACACCTTGGCCACCGGGACCACTGGCTCGATAAACATCAATATCCAAATCTTTTTCATCAATGTGGATGTCAACTTCCTCCGCTTCAGGCATCACCAAAACGGTTGCCGACGAAGTGTGGATGCGTCCTTGGCTCTCAGTAACAGGAACGCGTTGCACTCGATGTGGACCGCCTTCAAATTTGAGTCGTGTCCAGGCGGTGTCGCCGACTACGGACAAAGTCACCTGATTGATGCCGCCCAGATCCGACTCATCCATTGACAGAACTTCGGTCTTCCAGTTTTTGTTTGCTGCATACGCCAGATACATGTCGAAGAGATCTCGTGCGAAAAGATTTGCCTCTTCTCCGCCTTCTGCTCCGCGCACTTCCATAATCACTGACTTGCCCTCATTGGGGTCCGGTGGCAGCAGCAGTACGCGCAATCTCTCAGCAAGCGTCTCAAGTTTCTGCTCACCGTCTTGGATTTCCTCTTTCATGAGATCATGCTCATCACCAGTGGAAATCTCAAGGAGTTCGCGAGCAGCTTCAATGTTTCCCGCAGTCATTTTGTATTCGCGGATACATTCGACCAATGGAGTTAGCTGCTTGTAGCGGCGCGATGCTTCACGCAGGCGTGATTGATCGCTGAGCACTTCGGCACTGCCGAGGCTTGCTTCAAGTTCCACAAACTCAGCCTCAATGGCGTCTAAACGGTCAATCACGGCTACGAAGGCTAGACGGCAACGCCGATAACTGAGCATCCCCCGAGAACCGACGCTGCAATCTTCACGAGCAAGGAGTGCCGATCACGCTCTGGAACCACTACAACCAGTTCCGCGGTCGGGTCTATCCATGACCGTGCATCAACCGCGAATGGAACCGTTTCGAGATCTATGCCATAGGCAAATACGGCAACCAATGACTTGCCGGTTTCGGTCTTGCCCTTGGCAACGCACGGAACTTCGTCCTTCAGACTGATTCGAGGAATCGGTGGTTCAGCAACAACTAGTTCACTCGCACCAATTAGTGCGGGATTGGCAATCACTCGGTCACGTACAAGTCGAGATGCGGCCAAACGGTTGAGCGGATGTGTGCCAATCGCCGTTTGGCGATGTGGCTGCACTGCATTTACATGCTGACGCACAGCATCCACAGTGGGTAAATGGCCATGGAGCAACGTGAATGCCTCTCGGTCATGCGCACCAACACCAACTTCCAGCCGTGGTTCACTGTCCGCATCAAGCACTCGGCACACTTCAAGCCCGTGAACCTCTCCAACAACTACCCCGTGCTCAATCACCACTTGTGCGCCACCACTTTCGATCAACTCGCGCAGCGCAAGATGTGAGCCTTTTGCTTCGATCGGTGGAGGAAATTCAGATGGGATTGCTTCAATAAGGTTCATGCCGTCAACCAACCGAACATTGATGCGGCGGCTGAACTGCCGAGCACGACGGGCAACAATCCCGGCATCCGAATCAACAACGATGTTCACCTCGCGGGCGTCAGGCAATCGTGACTCAACCCATGCCAGACACGCACCAAGTGCGCGGGCCGGATCATTTGTTACGTAAATCCACGCTGAGCCATTCAATGTGAATGCGACACCGCGATTGAAGTTGGGGTCAGGATCACAAGATGATGCATCGACACTTAGTGACGACTTAAGTAACGCCCGAAACTTTGCGGCGTTTAGTTGTTGACGCTGGCCGGCTTCCACAGCCGAGGCGTTCAGCCGTTGTCGGCAGACTTGGACTTGCGTGTGCCGTAGCGCTTGTTGAAGCGGTCGACACGACCACCGGTGTCGACAAGCTTCTGCTTGCCGGTGAAGTACGGGTGGCACTCGTTGCAGAGTTCGACGGTCAGATCCCCGCCCTTAGTGCTGCGGGTGGTGAAGGTGTTCCCACACGAGCAACGGACGTTCGTATCTGTGTACTGGGGGTGAATTTCGGTCTTCATGGCAATCTCCGTAATAGGGGCTTGAAAAGTGTAGCGAACGACTAGCGCGTGGGCTCTTTCGCGATTTCGTTCAGGAATTCGTCGTTGTTCCTGAAGGTCTTCAGGCGGTCAATGAGGAGTTCGAGGCCTGGGGCGGCATTGCCCTCTGCGGCAAGCCCCGAGAGGACCCGGCGCAGTTTCCAGACCTGTTGGAGCTGCTTGCGGTCAAAGAGGAGTTCCTCGTGACGGGTGCTTGAAGCGTCCACATCGATGGCTGGGAACACGCGTCGTTCCGCGAGTTTGCGGTCAAGGCGAAGCTCCATGTTGCCCGTGCCCTTGAACTCTTCGAAGATCGCTTCGTCCATGCGGCTGTTGGTCTCAACAAGTGCTGTAGCCAAAATCGTGAGGCTTCCACCTTCTTCAGTGTTACGCGCGGCACCGAAAAACTTCTTCGGCGGGTACAACGCACCAGCGTCAATACCACCAGACATAATGCGGCCACTAGCCGGTGCGGCCAGGTTGTACGCACGAGAAAGACGCGTGATGCCGTCGAGAATGATCACGACATCGTCACCCATTTCAACCATGCGCTTTGCTTTTTCAATTGCAATCTCAGCAACGTGCGTGTGCTCATCGGATGGGCGGTCAAAAGTAGATGCAATTACTTCGCCTTTGACCGTGCGACGCATGTCCGTGACTTCTTCAGGGCGCTCATCAATCAAAAGCACAATCATTTTCACTTCAGGATTGTTGCGCTCAATTGATGTTGCAATGGTTTTCATTACCGTGGTCTTGCCGGCTTTTGGCGGAGACACGATGATGCCGCGCTGACCTTTTCCAATTGGCGCAATCAAGTCAACGATTCGTGCGGTCATGTTGGTTGGATCACTTGGATTCTCAAGAGCAAGTTTCTCGTCCGGGAACAACGGAGTTAGATCCTCGAACCTTGGACGACCCTTGGCTTTTTCCGGATCCATTCCGTTGATCTTGTAAACCTCCATCAACGCGGGGTTCTTCTCATTGCGGCTCGCTGGGCGTGCAAGACCAGCAATGTGGTCACCCTTGCGAAGACTGAACTGGCGGGTCTGGCGCACGGGGATGTAAACATCGTCGCGGCTGGGCAGATAACCGTTTACGCGCAAAAAGCCGTAGCCCTCATCACGCAAATCGAGATAGCCCTCGACCACTACTGGCTCTGTTGAGACTGGTTCGTCACGTGGCTCGTCGTAGCGATCTTCGCCCTGGGGTCCTTCATCGCGCCCACCTTTGCGGCGGTTGCGATTGCGATTGCGGTTGCGGTTGCGACCGCCACCCTCGCCGTCACGATCACGATCACGCTGACCTTGGTGCTGGCCCTGATTTTGACGATCACGATTTTGGTTATCGCGTCCACCCTGGCGATCACGTTGTCCACCCTCACGTGAGGATTCTTGACTACCGGCACTTACTGGTTCACCGAGTGTGCCCTCGGCTTGGGCGAGTTCAATCTCCCAGTCAGCCAGTGGTTCACCATCGGGCCCGAGATAAATCTTCTTCCCCTCAGTAGGCGAAGGCGTGGGCTCGGCAGCCTTTTTCACCGGCGCCTTTTTCTCCGCTTCAGCAGGACCCGCGGTCTGCTCAAGAATTTTCTCCACGAGGTCAGCCTTCTTCAGCTTTGCCCCCGATTTGATGCCGAGCGCACTTGCGATCGCCAGCAACTGGTCTTTGTCCTTTGATTCAAGAACTGATTTTTCCAAAGCCTCAGCAGCCACTTGGACCCTCTTTCTGATTGAGGCACGTCGAAACTTTGCGACGTATTTAGATGAGAAACACCCAGCGGAATTCGCGCGATAATCGCAACCGGATTCGCACTTGGGGACTGCGTCTCGCAGCGGGACGGCGGTAAGGCCGTGAACGAACCTTACCCGCTGGTGCCAACTGATGCAACAAAGGACTGCACCGCCGCAAGGTCATTGGGCAACTGGACCGTTCGCTCGGGGAGCTGGAACAAGTCCGCCAGATGGTCTGGTAACTGGGGATGCTCCCCTGTGGCTTTGCGGACCGCATCAGGGAATTTGGCTGGATGAGCGGTCGCCAAAGTGACCACGGTTTCGCCCTCGCGACGGCATTTTTCCGTAGCGCCGATACCTACGGCAGTGTGCGGATCAATCAACATGTTGCACTCTTTGTGCATGCGCGCCATCACATCCAAAGTTCCAGCGTCGTCGACACTTGCAGCGGCAAAAACTGGTGCAATCCATTTTGCGTACTGATCTGGCTCGACAGACATGGTTCCGGTTTGACGGAAGCGCGCAAGCTGTTGAGCGGTTGCCCCACCGTCACGATTGTTCATTTCAAACAGCAGTCGTTCAAAATTCGACGACACCTGGATGTCCATGCTGGGGCTAAGAGTTGGTGTCACGGAAGTGGCGGTCATTTTTTGAGTGTCGAAGAATCGCGTGAGAATGTCATTTGAATTCGATCCAACGATTAGGCGATCAATCGGCGCACCCATCTGCTTTGCGATCCATCCCGCCAAAACATTGCCAAAGTTTCCAGTTGGCACGCTGAACGAGATGGGTTGTCCACCGAGAGAATCGCAAGCGTGAATGTAATAAACCACCTGAGCCATAACACGAACCCAGTTGATCGAGTTGACAGCCGACAGATTGTGGCGCTCACGGAACGGGGCATCGTTGAACATGGCTTTGACTAGGTCTTGGCAGTCATCAAACGTGCCATCAATTGCCACGGTGTGCACATTTGGTGATTCCACGGTGGTCATCTGCCTGCGCTGCACATCACTGACACGACCATGTGGATAGAGAATCACGATGTCGATGTTTGAACAGTTCCGCACACCATCAATAGCGGCGCTTCCGGTGTCACCACTTGTTGCGCCAACAATTGTCAACCGCTGTGATTTTTTGGCAAGCACCAGGTCGAACATTTGACCAAGCAACTGCAGGGCAACATCCTTGAATGCGAGTGTTGGCCCGTGGAAAAGCTCAAGCAACCACGCATCTTCGTCGTATTGAACGAGAGGAACTACTGCACCGTGCCGAAAGGTTGAATAAGCCTGGTTGCACAACCTACGAATCTCATCGTCACTGAGTTCACCACCGGCGTACAGCGAAACAATCTCAGCTGCCAGCGAGGCGTAATTGGATGACCGCTCAGTAGGCAATGGTGCCCACGATTTCGGCACATAAAGACCGCCGTCTGTTGCCAAACCCGCGAGCATCGCGTCTGTAAAACCAATCGTGGGCGATGCCCCACGAGTACTTTCGTACTTCATTGGAGGGTCAATCCCCCAGTACGCGAAGCAAGCCGCTCGACTTCTTCACTGCGGGGAGTTCGCGGAACTCGCGCAAGCACGCCTGCACATCTGCTTCGCGGGCCGAGTGCGTGATGAACATCAGCCTCGCATTGTCAGCAAGGCCGACTTGTTCAGCAGCACGAATACTCACGCCATGCTTGGCGAAAACTCCAGTGACTGCATGCAGAACGCCAGGCTGATCAGCTACCTCGAGCGGGATCAAGTATTCCGATGAAGTCTCATCAATGGGACGAATCTTCGCCCGTGCAAAAGCGCCCAACGAACCATGGGTCTTGTTTTTGAGATTGACCGCAGCGTCAATTACGTCACCAAGCACAGCGCTGGCAGTTGGGAATCCACCCGCACCACGGCCGTAGAACATCAATGAGCCAACTGCCTCACCCTCAACGAATACGGCGTTATAACTTTCGCGCACACTGGCAAGTGGATGGTGTTTGGCAACCATGGCTGGATGCACACGCACTGCTATTTCTCCAGATGCTGCGTCCTTCTCGGCGATTGCGAGAAGCTTGATCACATAACCGAGTCGGTTAGCGACATCTATGTCGGCTTTGGTTATCTTGCTGATTCCCTCGTGATAAACATCGCCGGCCACAACTCGTGCACCGAATGCAATTGAAGCGATGATTGCAGCTTTGGCACCTGCATCAAATCCTTCGACATCTGCAGTTGGGTCGCGTTCAGCGAAACCTAGATCCTGCGCTTCACGCAGTGCCTCGCTGTAGTCCGCACCATTCTCGGACATCTTGGTCAAGATGTAGTTAGTTGTTCCATTAACAATGCCGATTACACGACGGATGGGTTCGCCTCGCAGTGATTCTCGAAGCGCACGAATCAGTGGTATCCCACCAGCCACTGCAGCTTCGAACAATAAATCGGTGCCGGCAGCATCAGCTGCAGCGAATAACTCTGTACCAACGTTGGCAAGCAGTTCTTTGTTGGCGGTGATAACTGGCTTGCCGCGCACGAGTGCGGCCGTGATCAATTCACGTGCCGGCTCAATTCCACCTATCACCTCAACTACGAGGTCAATGGTTGGGTCTTCGATAACTCCCAGTGCATCGCGTGTGAGCATCCCATCAGGGAGATTCAAGTTGCGGTCACGAGAGATGTTGCGCACGGCCACCCGCGCCACTTGAAGCCGCACCCCAGTGCGCGCCTCAATCGCATCGGCTTGGCGCTCAACGAGCTGAACGAACGCAGCGCCGACGTTGCCACAGCCCAAAACACCAATTCGAACAACATTTGCCATGTTCCGAGGCTATCCGTCACACACGTACGGGCTCTAGCCAATATCCAGCCGCACCAGATCTTCGTATTCTTCACGGCGCACAACCAATCGTGCGTTTCCGTCGCTGACAAATACAACCGCGGGTCGGCCGATCTTGTTGTAGTTGGATGCCATTGAATAGCCGTAGGCACCGGTTACCGGGGTAACCAGTAAGTCATCCACTTTGACGTTGGCAGGGATTGACGCATCGAGAATCACAATGTCTCCCGACTCACAGTGTTTGCCAACTATTCGGGCATTGTCCGGGCGATCTGCATCAACACGCATTGGGTCAAAAGCTTCATATCCACTCCCGTACATGATGGGTCGCGGGTTGTCACTCATTCCACCATCAACTGAGATGTACTTGCGGATCCCAGAAATGTTCTTGACCGTGCCAACGCTGTAGATCGTCACCGCAGTTGCTGCAACAAGTGAGCGACCTGGTTCGACAATCACGCGCGCACTGCTCGGCAGACTACGCGTGGCTTCTTTCAGTGCGCTGCCCCACTGCGAATAGGTGGGTGTTGGTTCGTTATTCAAATACGCAACTCCGAGACCACCACCAAGTGTTAGTTCTTCTAGCCCAAGTGGAGCGAAGAACTCAACCATTGCTTTAGCCGCGGCAGTGAAATTGTCGGCGGCAAAAACCTGGGATCCAATGTGACAATGAAGCCCGAGCAACTCAACAGACTTCGACTCCTTGCAAAGCGCAACTGCGCGTGCTGCATCACCGTTGCTGAGATTAAATCCAAACTTTGAGTCATCCTGGCCAGTTGCCACAAATTCATGTGTGTGCACATGCACTCCAGGTGTCACACGAAGTTGTATACGGGCCGCAGGCAAACCCGTGGCGTGTATCGCATCAAGCCGAACAAGTTCATCAAAGCTGTCAACCACGATGTGATGAACGCCAGCTTCAATCGCTTCAATGAGTTCGCGATCGCTCTTGTTGTTGCCATGAAGCACGCAACGATTTGCTGGCACTCCTGCGGCCAATGCCACAAACAATTCTCCACCGCTTGCAACATCAAGCATGAGCCCTTCTGTGTGAACGAGCCCAGCCATCGCCTTGCAAAGGAACGCCTTCGATGCATAGACAACGTTGTCGACACCGAATTCTGCAACCAAGGCATGACAGTTTGACCGGATGTGGTCCTCGTCGTAAACAAAAAGTGGAGTGCCGTATTCTGCCGCGAGGTCGTCAATTCGTACTCCCGCAATTCGAAGTGCGCCGTCAGGATCCACACTTGAATTTGTCGGCAGCAGATGCTTGGAAATCGGAGCCATCACATCACCTCAGGCGATTCGATTCCGAGCAAACCAAGTGCACGGTTTATTACGAGTGCCGTAGTGTCAGAAAGGCGTAGTCGCGACTCGCGCAATTGATCGGTATCGGCTTTCAGCACTGGGCAATTCTCATAGAAAGCGGTGAAGTCGGTAGCGAGGTCGTAGATATAGGTGCAGAGCCGATGTGGAGAGTAACGCTCAATGGTCTCTACGACCGCGGTATCAAATTGCAGAAGTCGAATTACTAACGCGCGTTCAGCAGGATGAGTGATCACAATTTCCCCACCACGCAACGCACCACGGTCAACACCTGCCCGCCTGAAGATGCTGCAGATTCGGGCATGCGCGTATTGCAGATACGGCGCGGTATTGCCCTCAAATGCAAGCATGCGATCCCAATCAAAGATGTAGTCCTTAACCCGATCAGTGGACAGATCTGAATACTTGATCGCACCTATGCCAACCATGCGCGCAACGTTGGCCCGCTCCGATTCAGAAAGGTCGGGGTTTTTGTTGGCAACTGCAGCGGCAGCGCGTTCAATTGCTTCATCAATGAGTTCAACCAACTTCACCGTGTCACCATCGCGACTCTTTAACATCTTGCGATCAGACCCAAGAACACTTCCGAACGCTACGTGGACGGCTTCGTCTGTTTCGCCCATCCAACCCGCCATGCGGCACACTGCATCCAGCATCTGAAAATGCTGCGCCTGAGGTGCTCCGACGACATACAGCATCAACGAAACTTGAAGGTTCTCAATTCGATCAAGCACACACGCCAGATCGGTGGTTGCATAGTTATAACCACCGTCTCCCTTACGGATGATCATCGGCAGGGGTTCATTGTCGCGGTTTAAAAATCCGGGCGGAAAGACAACTTCAGCGCCATCACTTTCCTCCAAGATTCCCTTGTCTCGCAGACGCTCCACAACCTGTGGGAGCAGGTCGTTGTACTTGCTCTCACCAGCAAGATCTTCGTCAGTGAGCAACACACCTAGACGCTGATACACGGTGTTGAAATAACGAGTGCTTTCAGCCACCAGAATCCGCCACAACCTCAGCGTTTCCGCATCTCCCCCTTGCAGACTCACAACTCTTAGACGTGCCCGCTCTTTAAATGTGTCATCTGCATCGAACTTGGCGCGTGCAGCCTTGTAGAAACCGTTGAGATCACCTAATGACAGCTCATCTGCTGCCGAGGTCTCACCCACATCAAGCATGTGTTCGATGAGCATGCCAAAAGGCGTGCCCCAATCTCCGATGTGATTTTCGCGAATAACCGTATGCCCAACGAACTGAAGCATCCGCACCAACGCATCACCGATCACGGTGCCACGTAGGTGACCAACGTGCATTTCCTTTGCCACATTTGGTGCCGAATAGTCGACAACAATTCGCCGTGAAACTGCAGCGGCACCAACTCCTAGTCGTTCGGAGGTGAGAGCTTTTTGAAGCTCACGCAACAGAAATCCATCATCAAAGGTCAGATTGATGAATCCCGGGCCAGCAATCTCAACCTTTGAGCAAGTGCCTTCAAGGTTCAGTTTTGATACAAGTTCTTCGGCCACTTCACGTGGATTACGCCCAAGGCTCTTTGCCAAAGGGAGCACGCCGTTGATTTGGGCATCAGCGCGGTCACTCGGGCGCACGATCGGGTCAGCGTTCTTACCCGCAACCGCAACAAATGCGGTTGTCGCCAGAGAAGAGACAATTGATACGGGATCGGACATGACCGTTCCATTGTTGCCGAAGGGATCGCAAGACCAACGGACTATTGTTTGGGACTTAAGGCCCGCGTAGCTCAGTGGATAGAGCGTCTGCCTCCGGAGCAGAAGGTCGCAAGTTCGATTCTTGCCGCGGGCGCCCTTTTCCTAGTCGCTCGGCCACACCGCAACCACAAGTCGCTCGGCCACTCCACAACCACTAGTCGCTCGGCCACTCCACAACCACTAGTCGCTCGGCCACTCCACAACCACTAGTCGCTCGGCCACTCCTTGGACGCCGCTATGAGTTCGTCGCGAAAGTCAGGGTGACCAATCTTGGCCAATGCCACCGAACGCTCGTTGATCGTCAGGTCCTGCAGTTCAGCAACTCCGTATTCAGTGATCACCACATCAACATGGTGCCGCGGAGTTGTCACAACCGAACCCGTGGGCAGCTGGGGCAAAATTCTTGACACCAACTTGCCGTCGACAACTGTGGTTGATGGCAGACAAATCAAGCTGCGGCCACGCTGGGAGAGTCCAGGACCCGACACAAAATCCTCATGCCCGCCGATGCCTGAAAACTGATGGCCGTTCACACTGTCAGCCACTATCTGCCCAGACAGATCCACCGCCATCGCACCGTTAATGGTCGTGATGAACCTTTGACGGCTAATCACATCTGGCGAATTGACAATTCGTACCGGCAAAAACCGAACTAGGTCGTTGTTATGCAACCACTCGTAAAGCTCGGGGATCCCTGCAGAGAAAGTTGTTACAGAGAATCCATCAAATTCATTGCCTTTGTTATTGGTGACTTTCCCGGCTTGGTGCAGTCGCATCAAACCTGTTGTGAACATCTCTGAGTGAATTCCATAATCACCGCCAGTTCCATTGGCCAGTGCAGTTGCTACCTGACTAGGGATTCCACCGATTCCTGTCTGCAATGTGCAACCGTCGTGAATGAACTGCATTGCCAGCTCTGCAATCTTTACTTCAGCTTCACTTGGTTCGGGCTCAGCGAGATTCAACGGACGCGCATCACTTTGAATCAAGATGTTCACTTGATCGACATGAATCCGGTGTTCGTGTAGCGGTGCCACACCCTGTGTGTATGGAAAGTGTGGACTGCATTCAACAATTAACACCCGACCTGGATCTTGTGCTGCAAGACGAATCTCATCAACGGTGGCTCCTGCGTGCACCGACAAACTCACCCAACCATCAACCGGCATTGATGCAGCAGTAGCCATTACTCGTGGTCTCAATCGCCTAAGTGCGGGCTCAAACCGCCTGAAATCTGCCGGCACGTAGTCAATTGATGCCCCAGCATCACGCAGGAAACGCTCAGCGGGACCAAAAAATCCGCTGCGGTAGTGCACACCTTTACGAGTGAACAGCTGGTAAAGATCAGGAAGCAGTGCACCGAAAACTTCGAGCCTTGTGAAGTCGTCGCGCACGCCGAGCGCGTGCACAAATCCACCAGGGATTCCCGGGCCGAGTGGTAATCCAAGAGTGTCGCTGGGACGTACTTCGGCAACTGCCCGTTCAATGGGATCAAAGCCGCGCATCAAATAATCACTTTGCGATGATCGAGATCACGAAAGTGGCAAATGAAAAGATCAACAAGAACGCTGCTGGTGCCGTGTCTTTGATCGAGTCTTTGGCCTTGCGGTGATAAGCAACCGCAATGAAGAAGTAGCCGGCCAAGCAAATAGCGGTAATTGATCCAAGCCACTCCAACCAAACACCGATTATCAATCCGCCAGCCGCCGCGGCCTTGATACGACCTAAAAGCTCGGGCGGATAGGGACTCTGGATCCGCGCCATTGACTCGAGTATCGAAGGATGGCGGCGGAAATCCATCAAGGCGGATGCAACGCAGATGAAGGCCAGAAGGAGTGACGGGATCGTGGTGGCAGATTCCATAGCCATCAGGTTACGGCCATTCAGCGCGACTCAAGTTGCAGCAGTGTTCGTTTGCGATCGAGGCCCGCTGAGTAGCCGCCAAGTCCACCACCGGATGCAACTACTCGATGGCACGGAACAATTATTGGCGCAGGATTGCGTCCATTGGCATTACCAACTGCACGGAAGGCACGTGGTTGACCAAGCCTTGCCGCTTCTTCGGCATAAGTGATTGTTGAGCCAAATTCAATTCCACACAAAACTCGCCATACCCGCAATTGAAACTCTGTCCCTATTAAGTCCAACGGAACTGTGAACTTCGTAAGTTCGCCAGCAAAGTAAGCAGCGAGCTGCAACACAGCATTGCTCTCGTATGCGTGTGCATCTTTGGAATTAGGAACTTCAGTTTTTGGACACTCGAAATCCACACGGCGCACGCCAATTGATGAGGCAGTGACATGAAGCTTGCCGATCGGAGTTTGCAAACTCTGCATACCCAAATGTGGCTCAATCAGTACTAAAGTATTAGATGCTTGCACAGTACAAGCATTGTTTGGGGGACGTAAATGAGCATTGCCACGCCGACGGTGGAGGATGGAAACCTCGACCATCGCAGCCGGATGATCATCCTCGTTGGAGTGATGTCAGGCATGTTCCTCGCGTCTCTTGAAGGCACCATTATCAACACTGCTTTGGTGACTATCACGACCGATCTGGGTGGACTCGACAAATACACGTGGGTCGGCACTGCGTACATGCTCACGTCAACTGCTGCCACTCCCCTCTACGGGAAACTGAGCGACATCTACGGGCGCAAGTTGATGTACCAAGTGTCGATAAGCATCTTTATTTCCGCTTCGGTTCTCTGCAGTATGTCCCAGTCAATGGAATTCCTCGTGTTTTCCCGCGCCCTTCAAGGCATTGGTGGCGGCGGCCTCACAGCAATGGCATTCATTGTGGTTGGTGACATCATTCCACCGCGCGTGCGTGGTCGATACACCGGATATCTCACCACTCTCTACGCAATCTCGAGTGTGATTGGTCCGTTAGTCGGTGGCGTAATTGTCGACAACTTCAGTTGGCGATGGATCTTCTGGGTGAATGTGCCAATTGGTATCGCCGCATTCCTGATCACGTCAGCAACCATGAATATCCCAGTTGACAAGGTCAAGCGATCGATTGATTATCTCGGAATCTTCTTGCTCGTCGGTGCTGTAACTTCGCTGATTCTCGTGCTCTCTTGGG
>CAIYHK010000284.1 GCA_903925985.1 uncultured Actinomycetes bacterium | reverse complement strand
GATCCGCAACCAAGTATCAGCACGCGTCCAGGACGCGCGGTGCTCAAGCTATCGAGCTTTCTACTGAACCCGATGCAACACTGCTATCGAGAAATTCTTCTAATTCGGTGTTGAACTCTGATTCTGTTGGAACCAGAAACTGCTGCCAGTCGTAAGGGAGTCCCTTGCGACCTGCGGTAGCAGTGCCGTCGATACCGTCATTTATGACATGAGCATTTATGACATGAGCCATGTGAACGCCTCCGATGGAGAAGGGTTCGCCCGTGGCGGGTATCGCACGTCGTTGCAAAGCGCCCGGTACGTACGAAGATTTCGCTCGGTGCAGATCCGTTGTGGGTAGGTCCTTTCTGGCCGAGAGGGTCTCGGACACAGGATGACAAACCTACATACTCAGCAACGGTGAACACGCATCTTTCTGAAGGTCGGGGAGTGAAATTTAGGTAACGAGCCGAATCGACCGACACCCTGTACGGTTAAAAGCAAATGTTTGAGCCCCTCGCATGACCCGTAGTCATTCCCCCTCGACCGGTTTCGCGGCACTTGGAGTACCCGACTTTGTTGATGCCGGACTTTCCGCAGCTGGATTTTCTGAGCCGTTTGCAATCCAAGTGCAGGCAATTCCAGTGGCACTTACTGGGCGCGATCTGTGTGGCCGTGCGCGCACGGGGTCGGGCAAGACCCTTGCTTTTGGGGTGCCGATGATTGCCCGGATTGATGCGGGCGCCAAACCATCGCGCCCACACGGTCTCATCCTCGTGCCGACCCGCGAGCTCGCAGTGCAAGTTGCCGAGGTGCTTGAGCCGATCGCAAATGCCTGCGATCGCCGAGTACTCGCTGTTTACGGCGGTGCCTCGAGACAAACCCAGGTCGACAAATTGGAAAAAGGTGTCGAGATTGTTGCTGCAACTCCGTTGCGACTGATTGACCTTATGAAGTCTGGCGAAATTGATCTTGGAGGACTGCAAGTTGTGGTGCTCGATGAAGCTGACCGTATGGCCGATGAAGGGTTCACTCCACAGGTTGAGTGGATTCTTCGCCATGTAAAGCAACCACATCAGACGATGCTGTTTTCGGCCACCCTTGATGGGCAGGTGGGCAACCTGCGCGCGCGATATATGACTGATCCAGATGAAGTCTCAATTGACGCACCCACAGACACCGTTGGAACCATGCATCACTTGTTTCTTGCGGTCCATCACATGGACAAGAACAAGGTTGTGCACTCCATTGCGACTTCGAACGGTAAGACCGTGGTGTTCTGTGACACGAAACGTGAATGCGACAAAGTTGCAAATGCTCTTCAGGATCTTGGTTCGAATGCAGCAGCAATTCACGGTGATCTGCCCCAGAGCTCACGCGAACGCGCGTTGAAGCAATTCACCGACGGCAAATTGGACGTCTTGGTCGCTACTGACGTAGCCGCACGAGGAATTGACATTGATGACATTGCAGTCGTCGTGCATTACGTGCCCCCAATTGATCCAAAGAACTACCTGCATCGCTCTGGCCGCACTGCACGCGCTGGGCGCGACGGTTGGGCAGTAACTCTCGCTGAGTACAACCAACACACGACCGTGCGAATCATTCAGCGGGCGTTGCGTCTTGCAAATGAAGCACCAATTGAAGTGTTCTCAAATGACGTTCGTTTGCGTCATTTGCCTGACTTCAAAGTGTGATTACTTGGCGAGCCAAGCTGGGCGCTTGGTTTCGTAAGAACTGATCGCATCGGCGTGGGTGAGGGTAATTCCGATGTCGTCAAGGCCGTTAAGGAACCGATGCTGCACGGATTCGTTCATCGGGAACGATTCCTTGAGTCCTAGTGCGGGCACTTCGACAACAAGTTTTTCCATGTCCACAGTGATTGGTGTTGCTGGATCTTTCTCGATTGCATCCCAGATGCGTACAACGTCTGATTCGGGCAGTACCACTGGCACTAACCCGTTCTTGGTGCAGTTGTTGCGGAAGATGTCCGAAAATGATGGTGCGATAACTGCGTCAAAGCCGTACTGCTGAATCGCCCACACGGCGTGTTCACGCGATGAACCAACACCGAACGACGGCCCCGCCACCAGGACCGTTGCTCCTGCAAAGCGTTGATCGTTGAGAACGAAGTCTTTGTCGTCACGCCATGTGGAAAACAGCCCAGCCTCGAAGCCCGTGCGTTCCACTCGCTTCAACCAGTCCGCTGGAATGATTTGGTCGGTATCAACGTCGCTGCGTCGCAGCGGTACGCCAGTTCCCGTGATTACGTGTACGGCTTTCATATTCAGCGTCCTCCCAGATCGTCGGGTGTGGCGAAGTGTCCAGCCACGGCAGTGGCAGCGGCGATTGCGGGGGACACGAGATGTGTGCGACCTCCTCGGCCTTGGCGTCCTTCAAAGTTGCGGTTGCTCGTGCTCGCGGCGCGCTCGCCGGGTGCGAGTTTGTCGGGATTCATTGCCAGACACATTGAGCACCCTGGCTCACGCCAATCAGCGCCAGCAGATTTGAATATCTTGTCGAGACCTTCGGCTTCTGCCTGCGCTTTGACCGCGTGACTGCCCGGCACGATCATGGCGCGCTTGATTGATACCTTGCGGCCATCGAGCACCGCAGCGGCAGCACGTAGATCTTCAATGCGACCGTTGGTGCATGACCCAATGAAGATCGTGTCTACTGGGATGTCGCGAATTGGTGTGCCAGCTTTGAGGCCCATGTAGTCGAGTGCGCGCGCAACGTTGTCGCGCACAGTTGGGTCAGCAAAATCATCAGGGGAGGGGATGCTTGATGTGATCGGTGCAACTTGTGCTGGGTTTGTACCCCAAGACACATGTGGAGCGATGTCGCGCCCGTGCAGAACCACTTCCTTGTCCCATTTCGCACCCGCATCTGTTTGAAGCTTGCGCCATTCGTCAAGTGCTTGTTCCCATGCCTTGCCCTTTGGCGCATGCTTGCGCCCCTCGAGGTAGGCAAAAGTCGTATCGTCTGGTGCGACCAACCCGGCACGCGCACCAGCTTCGATTGACATGTTGCACACGGTCATGCGACCTTCCATCGAAAGGCTGCGAATTACAGAACCGCGGTATTCAATTACGTGGCCGATTCCACCGCCGGTTCCGATCTTGCCAATGATTGCCAGAATCACGTCTTTAGCAGTGGAGCCAACTGGCAACTCACCATCGACTTCGACACTCATGTACTTCGGTGCGGACTGTGGAAGTGTCTGGGTCGCAAGAACGTGTTCAACCTCGCTGGTGCCGATACCGAATGCAAGCGCACCGAATGCTCCGTGAGTTGCCGTGTGACTGTCGCCGCACACGATGGTCATGCCTGGCAGTGTGCGCCCCTGCTCTGGGCCGATTACGTGCACGATTCCTTGATTCGGGTTGCCCATTGAGAACACCTCAATGCCGAACTCCTTTGCATTTTCGCGCAGCACCTCAACTTGGCGCGCCGAGATTGGATCAGCGATTGGGAGATGGATGTTCTCCGTTGGCACATTGTGGTCTTCAGTGGCAATGGTGAGCTCGGGGCGGCGCACGGTGCGGCCGCTCATGCGTAGACCATCGAATGCTTGCGGGCTTGTCACCTCATGAATCATGTGGAGGTCGATGTAGATCAGCGAGTTGCCGTTCTCATCTGTGTGGACCAAGTGGTTGTTCCACACCTTCTCTGGAAGTGTTGTTGCCATATTCGTCTCGGTTCTTTGCAAATCTCACTATGTGGGATTAGATTCCTAACTGATGAACAGTGTAGGTGGAGTTGGCGTAATAGACAAAGTGATGGCCGTGATCGAGGCGGTACGCGTGTCAGGTTCATTGACTTTGCTTGATCTTGTTGATGTAACTGGTATCCCGCGGGCCACTGCACACAGGCTTGCCGCCGCACTTGAACAGCATGGAATGCTGCGCCGCGATGACCTTGGCTGCTACCACCTGGGAGCGACTTTCGTGGCGTTGGGCCAGGCCGCTGAGCGAGACTTTCCGTTGTCCTCGCGCACTCGTCCCATTGCTGAGACACTTCAGCGAACGACTCGTGAAGGTGTGCAGTTCTATGTGAAGGAGGGCAACATGCGACGTTGCCTCGTGTCGGTCGAAGCCAGTCACGGACTTCGCTGGATCGTGCCTGAAGGTTCATTACTTCCGTTGTCCAAGGGCTCAGCGGGGCACATTCTGAGTGGCGCAAAAATTGGCCCTTCTGGCTGGGTTGAGTCCGTTGAGGAACGCGAAGCCGGAGTTGCATCAGTCTCCGCGCCGGTGCGGTCGCGGTCAGGTGTACTGCTGGGCGCACTGTGTATTTCCGGCCCGCTTGAGCGGATGACGCGCAAGCCCGGAGTGAAATATGGGAAAAAGCTTTTGGTCTCAGCAGCGGAGTTGCAACGACAGATTGGCATCTAGGCGCCTTCCCCAACGTTGAATCGTTGGCGCACTTGTGTGCATGACCAACACCATTTCCACAACTGACCCCAAACGATGCAGCCAACACACGCCTGTTACGTGCAATAGAGCAGCAACTTCACGAGAGTGAAATCGGATTCCAGTTAGACAAGGCGAGGCTTTACGGCGCCACCACAAATCCATCACCGAATGTTGACGATCCAAGTGAATTGTTCCGTCTTTGCTTCTTGGATGCACATCAGGATGTTTATGACCTCCTTGAGCGCCCATCAAGTTCGGTGGCAAGAGTTTTTGACGCCGCAATTCTCGTGACCACTGGTTGGGCTACTCCGATTGAGAACTCGAGCGCAGAGCGCCGGCGCGTGCGTCTTACG
>CAIYHK010000283.1 GCA_903925985.1 uncultured Actinomycetes bacterium | reverse complement strand
TGTTCCCCACTTCAAGATCGAGATAATGCGCGAGTTTTTCCTTCGCATACGCCACCTTTTTGGGCCGATGCTCGGTCGGCCACAGGTCGGGGCTTGGCTTGTAGTCCCGAAGTACTTGGCGCGCAACGGTCACCTTGTGTACTTCACTGGGTCCATCTGCGAGACCCATGATGTAGCCACCAAGGATCATTCCACGGAATGGCATCTCGTTTGAGGTCCCGAGTGCGCCATGAATGTGCAGTGCTCGACCAGCGATGTTCTTGATCACTTCTGGCATCATGAACTTAAGGGCAGCAATGTCTTTTCGCACCTTGCGATAATCCTTGTACTTGTCAATTGTCCAAGCCGTATAAAGCGTGTAAAGCCTGAATTGTTTGAGTTCAGCGTACGACTCTGCAATTGCCCCTTGCACAAATTGCTTTTCCGCGAGGAGCCCACCGGACACGTTGCGGCTCAATGCACGCTCACACATCATGTCCAACGCATGCTGACAATTTCCAACGGTGCGCATTGCATGGTGAATTCGGCCTCCACCCAAACGCGTCTGCGCAATCGCAAATGCTTGGCCTTCACCGCCGAGAAGCGCCTCATTTGGTACGCGCACGTTGTCGTAATGAATTAGAGCATGGGATGCCATTTCATCGGGTTCGAGACCCGACGCAAGATTGCGCACGATTTTTACGCCAGGGGTATCGGTGGGCACTAAGAACATCGACATGCCTTGATACGCGCTCACATCAGGATTGGTTACCACCATGACGATGAGGAACGAAGCGGTTCGAGCATTCGACGAATAGAACTTCCAACCGTTAATCACCCACTCATCTCCATCGCGAACAGCTGAGGTGGTGAACAGAGTTGGATCAGCACCAGCATGTGGCTCGGTCATTGAGTAGCAAGAGAACATCTCGCCATTCAAAAGTGGCTTTAAGTACTTTTCCTTCTGCTCATCATTCCCGTAATGAGCGATGATTTCGGCGTTGCCGGTATCTGGAGCTTGTGTTCCAAAGATCACCGGCGCCCAAGGAGACGTTCCAAGAATTTCATTCAGCAGCGACAGCTTTACTTGTCCATAGCCCTCACCACCGAGATCCGGACCCAAGTGGCATGCCCACAGGCGTTGTTTGCGCACTTCAGCTTTCAATGGATCCGTGTACTTGCGCAGTTTGTCGTCTGGAGGCGTGAACTGAAGGTGAGGAATCAAAGTGTCAAGCGGTTCAACCTCTTTTTTTACGAAGGCCCGTACCCATTCCAACTTCTCTTGAAATTCAGGCTCAGTTTCAAAATCCCAACCCATGACTCCCCCTCAACTCGTCCCGTAATCGGGCTTACGACAAAGCAGTATAATCACATTCCGATGAGCAAGAATCCCATTCTGCCCACTGCTGCAAGGATTGCACGCCGCTCTCTGGCTGAGCGTGAGGCCGAATATTCAGACGAAGTTCAGCGTCTCCTAGATGCCGGTTTGGCGGTTATGGCCCGCAGTGGAACCTCTGCAAGCCCTCGCGTGGCCGACATTGTCAGTGAAGCGCAAGTTTCAAACGATGCGTTCTACAGGCATTTCTCATCCAAGGAAGACCTCGTGCTTGCGGTAGCCGAGGCGGGCGCAGAGCGACTCGTCTCTTATGTTTCACACCAGATGAATAAACACTCTGACCCACACCGCCAGATCACCACTTGGGTCAGTTGCATCATGCAACAAGCAGCGGATCCATCTATCGCAGAACCAACCCGTGCCGTGCTTTGGAATGCTGCTTCAGTAAGTGATCGATCGAGATCTGACAAGAACGATGCCTATGCAGATCTGGCTGAGATATTGATTGAACCACTCACAGGATGTGGCTCCAACGATCCGCGGCGCGATGCCGATGCAATAACGGCAACAGTTTTCACACTCCTGCAGCGCTTCTTACGAGACCGTGTTGAGCCTTCCCAGGATGAC